>JABDPL010000313.1 GCA_013042825.1 Flavobacteriaceae bacterium
GTTCGCATGTGCAGAAAAAATAACCGTTCGCTCAGCACATAGCCCAGTGGGATAGGACGCATTCTCCTGGTTATTTCCCGAGAGCATCTCTCCATTCTCGAGTTTGACGGCCGCACCAACCGCAAAATTTGAATAGGGCGCGTAGGCCTTGTTTCGCGCTTCACTTGCCAGCAACATCAATTCCCTGACATCATCCGGTAGTTCCTGCACCGAATCATATACGGTAAATTCAGATTGAATCTTGAGTTCTCTCATGTCTGCAGACAAAAAAACTATTGTGAATCACAATAGTTTTAAAGGTATCATTAAATATTTATATTCTAAAATTCGTCATACTCGCCATCTCCGAAATTGAAAGTAAGGGAAAATCTCAGCGTATTTTCCAACGGACTCTGAATCTTCGAGGCCGAGAATAAATATGAAATATCGATGTTTATGGTGGTATATTTAAAACCGGCACCAAGGGCAAAGAATTTCCGTGCACCTTTATCTTCCGATTCATTAAAATAGCCGGCGCGAAGTGCAAAAGCTTCCTGGTATTTATATTCAGCCCCAAGCGCCCAGGTAAATTCCTTGATCTCTTCGCTGAATCCGCCCGGTGCATCACCAAATGACTGGAATACACCCTGAAGGAAGTTTACATCGTTTGATTTTCCTTCGATTACCACATTATCGACCTCGCTAACGAAGACGTCTTCATCCTCCTCATAAGTTCCGTTGCCGTTAGTATCCTCAAATTCTACTTCTCGGCCAAGAACCGGGGGTGAGGGCACCAAGAGTTTGGTTAACTCCGCATTAACAGTTACACTGTTGTAATCGTCAAAGATGAATTCGAAACCACCACCAAGTCTGAGGTTGGTCGGGATGAAATTTTCCCGTCCGGCATCGTCATATTTTATCTTGGGACCCAGGTTTTGGATAGCAAATCCGGCTCGCCATCTGCCGTTAAAGGCATCATAGGCCTCTTCTTCACTCTGATAGAAACCACCGATATCAACTCCAAAAGTACCGGCAGCTTGCGCATTCGCATCAACGGCCTGAATCCTTAAATCAGATCGTAGATATCTCAAACCGACAGCCATAGAAAACTGATCGGCCAGGCGAAGCGTATACGAAGCATCGATTGTTAACTCGTTAGGTTGTTCGATGAGTGCTTCAGAGAATTCATCCTGAACGATCTCGATCTCACCCAGTGAGAAATATTTAAAGCTCGCAGCAAAGGCACTTCGTTCATTTATCCTATTGAAGTAAGTGACATTACCGAGGAATATATCGTTTACTAATTTACTCAGGTAAGGCGTGTAGCTCACTCCTATCCCCGATTTAGCTTCTGAAAATCCATACTTTGCAGGATTCCACTGCTGTGAGTAGGCATCTGCCGATGTAGCCACACCCATATCTCCCATTCCGGCCGCACGTGCATCAGAAGCGATCAGGAGAAATGGAACCGCGGTCGTTATAACCCTGGAATCATTTGTGTAAGGAATGATTTCTGTCGTGGTCTGCGCTTGAACAGGTATTAAAAATCCAATTGCGATCAGGGCTAAAATAAGCTTTCTCATATTCAAGAATTAGTTAAAAATGGCGCTGTCAAACACCTATTTTCATTGACAAATATAGTTTAATATTACAGTATTACAAGTTTTTGAAACTTTTCAACCGTCTTGTTCAATAGCGGTGAGCGCACGGTCAATTTATACACATAAACCCCTTTTCCAATACGATCGCCAAAGTCATCACGGCCATCCCAAAACAGGTCCCTGGAAACAGAACTCGTATTCTTGCTTCCGCCTGAGGTCTGACCATTAATGGTCTTTACCAGCTTTCCGGATACCGTAAAGATCTGTATAGAAACGTCTAAAACCTCAGAACTATTGTGATTGAACCAGAATTCCGTATAATCTATGAAGGGATTCGGGTAATTCAGGACATTCCTGATTACGAGCTCTTCATTTTCATCAAAGACTACGAATTGTATCTCAGAGGTTGAGGAATTGTTATAAACATCCCAGGCTTTTAAGGTTAAGGTATGAAGTCCCGGTTCAAGATCTCTGAGTTGATAGCTCAGTGACCCCTGTGAGTAATCATCGACATCAGCCAGGTAGTAATCATTCAATTTGAACGGGTTGGTCTCATCACCGTCAATGATGGCTACTATATCATGTCCTATACCGCTGGCGGTATTTATCCCGTTCTCATCAGCCAGTTTGGCTATCAGGGTAGGCTGCCTGTTTGTAATACCGCCGGAAATGAAATTTTCATCGTTCATATACAAGGCGATAGTCGGGCCTTCAGAATCTTCAGCTGCATTTTCATTCAATCCTCCAATCTGCACCTCATAACTCGCTCCGGCCTGATCCTGCAATGGTGCTTCGGTCTTGGCATAAAAGCTTATTTTTCCATTTCCAACAGGTATGCTGATATCACGTGGAACGATGAATTCAAAACTGAACTGACCGTTCTCAACAGAGGCCTGCCCGCGGAATATTACCTCACCCAGGGTTGTGAAATCAAGAATTATCAATTGGCCACCTTCTGTAGTTCCGTCGTTTCCAAGGGTTGAACGTTCTATTTCCTTATCGTAAATCGTTGCCGTGAGTACACCATTATAATCACTCATGAGTATTCCGTTCTCATCAACAAGCTCACCTTCGATCTTTGCATAGCCCAGAGCTTCAAGTGTTTCTGTACCCTGGTTTATCGGAACATCATTGATACTGGTAAGTTTGATCTCAGGCTTAGGAAACGCCAATTTCATGGCAGGATCACCGATAAAGAAAATCAGGCGACGTTGCTCGATGCCCGCGATAGACGGATCGGTTTTAGTCAGGCGCAAGGCCTCGGCTATACTGGGGAACTCATTTGATCCCAGTGCGAAAAGGTAGTCCTCAAGTACAATATTAACAGCAACACCTACACTAACAAAAATTTGCCGGGTAGTAGTGATCAGGCATATGGCTCCGGCATCTTTGTTCCAGTAAAGGAATTCGCCCGCTGTTGGCCGGTTGGGATTATCGAACTTGGTATACTCGCAGGTCACTGTAACAAAACAGGGCAGTTTACAAACATTATTTAATTCCTGAACATTATTCTTATCCCAGATACGCTCTCTGGCCAGACCGTCTTCTCCGCCGTGGCCGAAGTAATTCACGACAAGGGCACCAACTTCCATAGCATCGAATATCGCCTTATTCACATCTGGATATCGCTGTCCGCCGGCTGTTGATTCCTGCTGATAAGCATCGGAATGGATCTTGGTCACATTCACCGATGGCTTGCTTGCGGTTACCAGGTTTCCAATATTATCGGTAGTACCCTGAAGAATGGTTTCCCAAGGTTCATCAACATCATCTGAAATGGTGATAAAATTGTTCCTCCAGCTTCCATAGGACTCCGGTGCGTAGTAACCGGCTATCTTATCTACCATTTCCTTTGCACGCTGAGGAGTATCTGCTATTATACGGCCTACAGCAATGTCAAGCCTGTCACTAGCGCCCATGTTACCCTCCTGAGGAT
>JABDPL010000056.1 GCA_013042825.1 Flavobacteriaceae bacterium
GATCTCTCCTGATAGCAGGTCAATCCCTGATTTTAAGATTGTTTGATTCCCGTTGCTATCGGTATGAATAATTTTTACCCTCGTTTCTGAGGGGATGGTTGTTGATTTTTCATTGTGAGCAAAATCGCCCGATTGCATGGTAGCCACATGTGATTTGGAATCTTCTGTCCAGGCCCCCATACTATGCGGATTCTTTTTTGCGTAATTCTTTACGGCCCTGGGAGCTCTCCGGTCGGAATTTCCTTCACGAAGCACAGGATTAACGGCACTACCCTTAACCTTATCATATTTGGCCTTAATCGCTTTTTCTTTTTCAGTCTGCGGACTTTCAGGGTAGTCGGGCAGATCAAAACCCTTTGACTGCAACTCAGCGATGGCGCTTTCTATTTGTGGAATAGAAGCGCTGATGTTCGGCAGCTTGATAATATTGGCCTCCGGTCTCTTGACCAATTCTCCCAATTCGGCCAAAGCATCTGTTCGCTGCTGATCCGGTTTGAGATACTCTGGAAAATTAGCCAGTATGCGGCCTGCCAGTGAGATATCTTTAAGATCGATTTCTATTCCGGCCGTTTGAGTAAATGCCTTAATTATCGGAAGTAAAGAATAGGTAGCTAAAGCTGGTGCCTCATCGGTTTTAGTGTATATGATCTTTGCCATAAATACCTTAGTTATTTTGGTTTATTGCGAAGATAATTACCGAAGCTGGTAATCAGATTTTTTCGCCATGCGAATATACAAAAAACGGGTATCTGAACAGTTGCTGAAGTCCATAAAAAACGAAAGCCATCTCATCGCAGAACTAACTACTTTGACATGGCTTCCTTCGAAACAGTTTCACATGACCTATTCAGCATTTCTGCCAACCTCCGCTGCCCGAATTTACATCGAACAACCTTTTCGGTTCAAGTTTCCCCGTCTCAACGAAACATTTTGTAATGTAACTATCAAAATTTATTGACCTGTTACCAAAATGTTTCCTGTAAGTTGTCTTTCTTGAAACACCTTTACATGCATCCCACTTTCGCGATCTACACCCTCTAGTGTCTTGCCTCATCCCCCGGCTTCACTTTCGCTCCCGCTGGCTTCCGAAACTTTCCGCCCTGCCAGTTCCCGGCCTGCCTAAACATGCCGCACTTTCCAGAACTTCGTGACCTCTCCGTTTTCACATGCCTACACATGGTCTTCGAGCCCTCAAAAAACAACTTTATAAAGAACGTTACTTTATCAGACCATAGCACTGCCACTAGGGCAGCTCAAGCGAAGATGTCAAGCATCCCCGTTTCCATGATCGTTTTGCTAATGTATGATAAGAAACTTAATTTCCAAATTATAGAGCGGAGTAGATATCAACTATTTATAAACTAAGGTTATTAACAATTGTTAATAAAAAAGGCCCCGTATATTCGGGGCCTTATGCATGGCTAAATTGCGTTTAGCTTCGTTTTTCTTTAATCCTGGCCTTCTTACCTGTAAGATCCCTGAAGTAGAAGATACGGGCTCTTCTAACTTTACCTTTTTTGTTGATCTCGATTTTTTGAAGGGCCGGCATATTAACAGGAAAAATTCTTTCAACACCTACCGTCCCAGACATTTTTCTAATTGTAAACGTTTCTGAAGTGCCGGTACCACGTCTTTGTAAAACGACACCACGGAAAAACTGCGTCCTTGTTTTGCTACCTTCTTTGATTTCATAGTATACCGTTATAGTATCACCGGCGCTGAAATCAGGAAAGTCATTCCTGGTAACAAATTCGTCCTGAACAAATTTTACTAAAGATTCCATCTTTATTTTATTATGGTTCGCTCCGAAACAACATTCACGGTTCTCGCCAGAGGTTGATCCGAAAGTGGGTGCAAAGATAATTAATAAAAAATAATCTGCAATTTCTTTTTTGCTGTTCTTTTTGCCTCGCCATTAGCCGGGCGAAGGGCTATATCTTTAACCGATCTTCGAACTTTTATAAGAATACCGCGTCTATGCCTAAAACCTACCGCAATAAAATCGGTTATTTCAATCTCCTGTGGAATGCTTTTGCGTCCTGATCTCGGTAACCAGTTTTAAAACACCGATTGAAAAAATGAGAAAGGCTACGGTCACTGCTGCCGATGCAAAGGCATGTGTTTTTACCAAAGCGACTTCTCCAATTCTGCCAGCTATAAGGTTGGCAACAAACGAACCGATCGATGTTAGGGTATATAAAATACTGCCCGTAAAGACGAGGTATGAACCCGCACTGCGTTTTTTCATAAGCAACAATATGCCTGCGATCAACAGCACCAGCACGGAAATTATATTCAATGCTGCATTAAAGGAGTAAAATAAGGAATAATCTTCTGTCATAGTTCAGAATTGTCCAAAAGATCCGGTCGTTTCTCCTGGGTTCGTTTTAAGGCTTCCTCTTCCCGCCATTTTTCGATCTCAGGCAGATTGCCCCCGAACAGGATCTCAGGAACCTTCCAGCCTTTGTATTCTCTCGGACGGGTAAAAATAGGTGGCGCCAGAAGATCATCCTGGAAGGAATCGGTAAGCGCCGAGGTCTCATTTCCCAAAACCCCCGGAATCAATCTAATTACGGCATCACATAATACCGCGGCTCCCAGTTCACCACCAGAGAGCACATAATCTCCAATAGATATTTCCCTGCTGATCAAATGATCTCTTACCCGCTGATCAACACCCTTGTAATGTCCGCAAAGGATGATGATATTTTTTTTTAAACTCAATGCATTGGCCATACCCTGATCCATTTGATTACCATCGGGCGTCATATAGATGATCTCATCATAGTCGCGCTCCGCTTTCAGGTCTGAGATGCATTTGTCGATGGGTTCTATCATCATGACCATACCTGCGCCTCCACCAAACTGGTAATCATCTACCTGCTTATAAGCGTTTGTTGCATAATCCCTCAGGTTATGAATATGTACCTCCACAAGGCCGGCATCGGTAGCCCGCTTCAGTATGGAGGCTTCAAACGGACTCCTTAATAGCTCAGGTACTACGGTGAGTATATCGATTCTCATCATAAACAAAGATGCGAATTATCTCTTATCTATCGGTATTCAGCCAAAAATAATGCAGATCGGTATCCTGCTTAAATTGCAAATGCTCGTACATCTGTTGTGCCGGATTATCGGCTTCGGTTTGAAGTACCAGTCCCTTTAACTTCTTTTCCCGGCACAGGTCTTTGGCTTGGTCAATCAGCATCTTACCAATACCTTTTCCGCGATAGTTCTCTTCAACATAAAGGTCATTAAGAATGTACATGGGTTCCATGGTCACAGAAGAGAAAACCGGGAAAAGTTGTACAAATCCAATAGCATTTTCATCGGCAAAGGCTATGAAAACTACAGATTCGTTATTGGAAAGACGGTCTTTCAGAAACTGCTGAGCACCGGAAAAATCTGAATGCTGACGGTAAAACATACGGTAGGCATCAAATAACGGAATAAGGTCGGGAACATGTTCAACATGCGCTCTGACAATCGCGTATTTCATATTGAAAACTAATTTAATACCCTCTTGATCAAGAGGGGGAATCAGGAAATACCTTTCTGCTTATTGATCTCATCCTGTAACTGACGCCTGACTTTTTGTTCACGTTCAAGTGCCACGCGACGGTGCTCTTCGAATTCCTGTTCGGTCTCCTCTAAGGATCTTTTGGCCGCTCGCGTAATCGCATTACTAGATCTGAATTTGAATATAAATACCAGCAAGAGAATGAACAATCCCGCAACAATAGACCATAATAATGTATTGTATGCGCCTTTGCTCATCTGCATGCCGAATAAGGCCATGCTGTCCTTCTCAAGGTTGGTAGAATCAAGGGTTGATTGTGTGTTGTTCAAATTATTTCGAAGCTCATCAATCTCGCTTTTTTGCTGAGATACGACATTCCGGGTTGAATCCAACTGCTCATGCAACGCATTTAATGAATCTATGGTATGCGCCTTAAGCGTATACATCCAGTTTTTCTTGATCACTTTGAAATCCTGCCAGCTGTTTGAGCGGCGTATAACAAATTCAAACTGGTTGTCGATGGTTCCTTCGTTAAGTGAGAGTTCCTGAATTGGTGTTTGCTGGGCATTTACCTGCAATTCCATCATCATGACAATGCATGACATTAAAAGTAGAATTCGCTTAGCTTTCGTCATTGAGGGTTTTCTTGTTGGTTAAATTTATGGCAATATAAATATTAAAATCGTAGGCTCACGGCCTCGACATTTAAAAATTGTACGTTCGAAATATCCGTCTGGATAATTTCTAATAATATGAATAACGTCTGACCTTAGAAATATATTTTGCCAGTCGTATGACCTGATGACTGTAACCGTACTCATTATCATACCAGATGTAAAGCACTAGCTGCTTACCGTCTTTCCTTACAATGGTGGCTTTACTGTCATAAATAGCCGGAGCAGAGCTTCCAATGATATCACTTGAGACCAGTTCGTCACTCATTTCGTATTTTATTTGCTCAACCAGGTCACCCTCGAGAGCATATTTCTTCATGACACTGTTAACACCATCAACCGAGGCGGTAGATTTTAGGTCTAGATTCAGAATGGCCAGCGAACCGTTCGGTACAGGCACGCGAATAGCGTTAGATGTAAGTTTTCCCATAAGATCGGGTAATGCTTTTGCAACCGCCTTGCCGGCTCCTGTTTCGGTAATGACCATGTTCAATCCTGCCGCACGCCCCCTGCGGTATTTATCGTGCATATTGTCAACAAGATTCTGATCATTGGTATAAGCATGAATGGTTTCGATATGACCATGGTTAATTCCGAAGGAATCATCGATAACTTTCAGGATTGGGGTGATGGCATTAGTCGTACAGGAGGCGGCCGAAAAAATCGACAGCTCATCTGGATTGTATTCTTTCTGATTTACACCATGAACAATATTGGGAATGCCCTTACCGGGAGCAGTGAGTAATACCTTATCAACCCCTTGAGACTGCAAGTGTCTTGATAGTGCGTCTTTATCTCTGAAAGCACCGGTATTGTCAATGACCAGAGCATCATGAATGCCATATCGCGTATAATCGATTTCCGACGGATTTTTGGCCGTTATCATACTCACAGTTGTACCGTTAATGACTAAAGCTGAATTTTCGGGATCTGCCGTAACCGTTCCGTGAAACTGTCCGTGTACGGAATCGTTCCTGAGCAGTGATGCCCTTTTCTCCAGAATGGTTTCATCTATGGTTCCCCTGGTAACGATGGCTCGCAGGCGCAACTGACTTCCTTTTCCCGTTCTGTCCATCAACTCTCTTGCTACCAACCGTCCGATGCGTCCAAACCCATATAAGATCACATCCTTCGGGATAATGCCGTTGGAACTATGAATTCCGGTCAATTTATTGGAGACAAAACGCGTAGCCGATTTATACCTGTCTTCCTCGCTCTGATATTCATAGGTAAGTTTACCAATATCGATCTTTGCAGGTGGCACATCCAGGGTTTTAATGGCCTGAGCTATTTCCACAGAGTCAAATATAGAAATAGGTTTTTGTACAAATTTAGCCGCGTACTCATGCAAATTGAGTATTTCACTGACGTTTCGGTCGATAAGTTGATTTCTGAAAAGTACCAATTCTATAGCCTTATCATACCAGAGGTCGCTAACGATCTTGATGAATTCAACGGTTGCCCGCTGCTTGTCGGCCTGGAAAGTCAATTCCTTGTCATAGGTTGGGCTGGTGCTCATGAAGTTTAGGTTAAATTTTGCCGCAAAAGTAATACATTTCAGGCGTTTTTATTACGGTTTTCAGCAAAAAAAAACCCTCGTTCAATGCCAGGAACAAGGGTGTTAAATTTTAATATTTATTCTACTTATCTCCTGAAACTATAGCGCTCGCGTTCACCGTTTTTATTGATCAGGTCAATGGTTAATGGATCTTCGGCAGAACGCTCAGACATAATGCGTTCTACATCTTCTACGTCGTAGATCTCTTCCCCATTTATTGCTGTAACAATAACACCTTCAGATACACCCATTTTATTCCAGTACGAGCGATAGTAATCTATGGAGGTCAAAAGTGAGAGTTTCATACCATGATCGGTATCGTAAGTTCTGAGTTCCTTCGAGGACGGTTTTTTAAGTGTTCCTATCTGTGGCACGATAAAACTCCGATTCTTAACGAGTTTCACAGGTAAAACCTT
>JABDPL010000327.1 GCA_013042825.1 Flavobacteriaceae bacterium
GGATATTTCAGGAAAATCAATCGAAATTACCAAAGATGTGATCTACCGGTATTCGAGGCCGGAACGAGGCGAACTCTATCGTCCGTTTGAGATCCTGCCCGAAGTGACCGCTCATCTCAAGGAAAAGGTATATATCTTCGATAACGATAAACAACAGGATATTGAAGTTATTGTCCGTGCCGGCAGGGACAAGCTGGAGGGCACAGTAAGTCTGGCCTATCCCGATGATTGGAATATTCATCCGGCCATGCAGAAGGTGAGTATCGCCCAAAAAGGAGATTCGGAGACCCTTGTATTTACCGTTATTCCGCCCAGGGATCAGAGTGAAGGACTAATAACACCCATGGTTGAGGTAAATGGCAAGACCTATACCCGGGAACTGGTTGAGATCGATTATGACCATATTCCCTATCAATCGGTTATTCTTCCTAGTGAGAGCAAGGTCGTTAGAATCAATATCGTAAAGAAAGGTGAAGCTATAGGTTATATAGAAGGCGCAGGTGACGTGGTACCGGAAAGTTTAGAACATATCGGGTATAAGGTGAGCACTATAAAACCTGAAGATATCAGCCCTGAACGGCTGTCGCAATTCGATGCGGTTGTGATTGGCATACGGGCATATAATCTTGTTGATGCCCTGAAGTTCAAGCAGGCTGCCTTATTCGATTATGTGAAACAGGGTGGAAACCTCATCGTTCAATATAACACCAGCAGAAGGTTGAGAGTAGAGAATTTAGCGCCTTATGAATTAAAATTATCTCGTGACCGGGTGACCGATGAAGCTGCTGAAGTTCGCTTTTTAGCTCCCGATCATCCTATTCTGAATTATCCTAATACAATCGAAGCATCCGATTTTGATGGCTGGGTGCAGGAACGCGGACTCTATTTCCCCAACGACTGGGGAACGGAATTCACCCCTATCCTATCGCTAAATGATCCTGGAGAATCGCCAAAATCGGGTAGCCTCCTGGTTGCCAAGCATGGAAAAGGGTATTACATCTATACCGGCCTGAGTTTCTTCAGGGAATTCCCGGCAGGTGTCCCCGGTGCATACCGTTTATTCGCCAATATGCTTTCCATCGGGAAGGATGACATCACTATTGATAAAAAACTAACCGATTGATATGAACACCGACCAACCCAAACCAAAATGGTTACCGATCTATACGCTGGTATTGGTAGCCAATCTTATTTACATTATACTGTTCTATTTCATAACCCAAGCTTACGCCTGATATGCAGCTGTTAGACTGGATCGTACTCAGCATAACGCTGTTGTTCATCGTGCTATATGGAACCTGGAAAACCCGGGGCAGCAAGAATGTACAAGATTATCTGAAAGGTGGTAACCGGGCCCAATGGTGGACCATAGGCTTATCGGTCATGGCTACACAGGCCAGTGCCATTACATTCCTGTCAACACCGGGGCAGGCCTTTCATGATGGGATGGGCTTCGTTCAGTTTTACTTCGGATTGCCCCTGGCCATGGTGGTGATATGCCTGGTCTTTATACCGCTGTATCATCGATTAAAAGTTTACACGGCCTATGAATTCCTGGAAAACCGTTTCGATCTCAAAACACGAACACTTGCGGCGATTTTATTCCTGATATCGCGCGGCTTGGCTGCGGGTATCACCATCTTTGCACCGGCCATAATCCTGTCTGCGGTTTTGGGCTGGAACCTCACCCTGCTCAATATAATCATCGGTATTCTGGTGATCATTTACACGGTTTCCGGAGGTACGCGGGCCGTAAGCATAACGCAAAAGCAGCAGATGGCTGTGATCTTTGCCGGCATGTTCGTGGCATTCTTCTTGATCATAAGCTATCTTCCCGATGACATCACCTTTGGCAAGGCCTTAAAAGTAGCCGGAGCCAGCGGCAAGATGGAAGTGCTCGATTTCTCTTTCGATTTTGAGAACCGCTATACAATCTGGAGCGGCCTTATCGGTGGAACTTTTTTAATGTTGTCCTACTTCGGAACCGATCAGAGCCAGGTACAACGCTATTTATCGGGGCGTTCGGTCAGGGAAATGCGTCTCGGACTATTGTTTAACGGCCTACTGAAAGTCCCTATGCAGTTCTTTATTCTGATGGTGGGGGTAATGGTTTTTGTATTCTACCAGTTCAACAGCTCCCCTATAAATTTTAATCCGCTTGCAGGAGAGGCGGTGGCTCAATCGGCATATGCTGAACAATATGATGGGTTAGCTGAACAGCAACAGCAGATCCTGGAAAGGAAACAGGATCTGATCAGTCAGTATTTAACGACTGACGACCCTCAATTTATAGCTCAGATCGCGAATGCCAATGAACAGGAGCAGGAGCTGCGTGAGGAAGCCAAGACCCTTATATCAAGGGTAGCAGAAGACACGGATACGAAGATAGAGACCAATGACAAGGATTATGTATTCATTCATTTTATTCTGAATAACCTGCCCAAAGGACTGATCGGACTCTTACTGGCCGTAATACTGAGTGCGGCTATGTCGAGTACGGCCAGCGAGTTAAATGCCCTGGCCTCTACTACTACCATGGATCTTTACAAACGTAATAGAAAGACCGAAGTCAGTGAGATGAGCATGGTGCGTACAAGCAAGTGGTTTACGTTGGGCTGGGGAATACTGGCTATTATGATAGCGTGCGTGGCCCACCTTGCTGATAATCTAATACAACTGGTCAATATCATAGGTTCCATCTTTTACGGCAATGTGCTGGGAATTTTCCTGCTGGCTTTCTTTGTCAAATCGGTCAAAGGTAATGCTGTGTTCATCGCGGCCCTGATCACACAGGTTATCGTTATCATGGGATGGTGGTTCGACTGGATGCCCTTTCTATGGCTCAATTTCTTCGGATGCATGCTCGTTATGAGCCTTGCTGTACTTATTCAAATCGTTAATAAAAGTTCATAAAAAAACGCGCTTCGGAATGAAACGCGTTTTAATCAATGTTATGTTATATACTATTGCATCCACTCTGCAATAGATTCCTTATTCATTTTGACGTAGTCGGCATTGCCGGCCTTTTCAGCTGCGGCAAGCGAGCGCTTGGCGAGTTCGATCGCACCTTTGGTGTCTCCTGCCTTGGCATAGATCAACGATTGCTGACGCAACTGCCAGAATCTCGGATTTTCGGTCATCGACATGGCCTTATCCATCCATTTCTTAGCCATGGAAATATCTTTTCCTTCGCTCAGGTAATACACCGCTGCTGCATAATAATCCCCTGCACCAGGGCCACTCATAATCCTGTCGATCGCTGCGGAAACCATATCATCAGTAGGTACCTCGAACTCGACTCCTACATAGGTCTTTTCCCACATAAAACCGAGAACAGCAGAACTGCTGGTCAGATCATCGAATGAAATGGTGAAGGAATCAATATTCATAGGCATGGCCACAGTTGTAGCTTTGACGCGTGCAGCAATTTTCTCTTCATCCAGCTGGGCCGGGGCACCACCACCATCGGCTTCGGAATAAAAGATCACCTCCCAAGAATCGGCCTGCGGGATGGTTAGAATTCCATAGCTACCGGCTTCAAGTTTCTGACCACCAACGGTGACATCATCTCCAAAAGTGATTTTTGTACGTGAATTAGCACCGGTTCTCCAAACTTTTCCGAAGGGAACAAGATCACCAAAGATCACACGACCACGCATAGCAGGACGCGAATATTCCAGGTGAACATCAGTTAAACCGACCACCTGCTCAATTTTTTGAAATGGACTAGGCGCCGGTGTTTCTATCTGGCCATTCACCGTAAAACTGAAGGTGAAAACCAAACAAAGCATAAGTAATTTTTTCATTGTTGAATAGTATTAATGTTGAATTTGAAAATAGTGGTTTAAAGGTAGTTATTCGAGCTTCCAAAATTTGTTAATTATTCCTTAAATAAATCAAGTCTGAACGGGCCCATAGTACTTCTTCCGAAGCCAGAAGGCCACGCGAACAAGCAGGATCAGTGCCGGCACTTCAACCAACGGACCGATAACACCGGTAAAGGCTTCCCCTGAATTGAGTCCGAAGATCGCGATGGAAACCGCTATGGCCAATTCAAAATTGTTGCCTGCTGCGGTAAAAGCGATTGCGGCATTCTTGTCGTAGGTGGCTCCCATAGCTTTTGAGACAAAGAACCCGATAAGGAACATTAGGGCGAAATAAATAAGCAATGGAATGGCTATGGTTACCACATCCATAGGGATCTCAACGATCAGTTCGCCTTTCAGGGAGAACATGAGCACAATGGTAAATAATAAGGCGATTAGGGTGATGGGTGAGATTGTCGGAATAAAAGTGTTTCGGTACCAGTCCTCTCCTTTTATTCTTACCAATATCAATCGACTCATCATACCGGCAAAAAAGGGAATACCCAAATAGATCAGCACACTCTCGGCTATGGTTTTTATGGAGATGTCAACGATAGCGCCCTCAAATCCGAATAGGGGTGGCAGTTTCGTTATAAACAACCAGGCATAGAAACTATAGGCAAACACCTGGAAAATACTGTTTAAGGCCACCAGTCCGGCGCCGTATTCACTACTGCCTTCGGCCAGGTCATTCCAGACCAGTACCATGGCGATACATCTGGCCAACCCGATCAGGATAAGGCCCACCATATAATGGGGATGGTCCTGAAGAAATACCAGTGCCAGGAAAAACATCAGTATGGGGCCGATCACCCAATTCAGAATAAGTGAAAGGGAAAGCACCCTGACATTCTTAAAAACCTTCGGAAGCAGCTTATAATCAACCTTAGCCAATGGCGGATACATCATGAGGATGAGGCCGATGGCTATCGGAATATTAGTTGTTCCCGTTGTATAATTGTCAATTTTTGCCGCTATGGCAGGAAATAAATAGCCAATAGCCACTCCAATACCCATAGCTGTAAAAATCCAGAGGGTCAGGTAGCGGTCAAGAAATCCCAGTCGCTTCATCAGATAGTCTTAGTTTACAAGTACAAGTTTACGAATAGAATGCAATTCTTCTCAACATTCCGGTGTAAATAAATGGTTATTTTTAAAACCGCATGTTAATATTTGTTTAATGATTTCTTTATTTCATTAAACATTTCTATTTTTGTGTAAACAACCTGAGTTATGGCAAAAAAGAAAAAAATTACTGCTGAAGATATAATGGACAAGTACATGCATTATGTCCTCGAGCATGATGAGAAACCCAAATCCGTATTCGCCTTTGCAAAGGCGAACAGTTTTGAAGAGTCGGAGTTTTATGCATTCTACAATTCCTTTGAAATCCTTGAACGACAGGTCTTTCGTTTTTTCTTCGATTCAACATTGAAGGCCTTAGAATCGAGCGATGAATACAGCGATTACGATTCAAGGCAGAAGCTGCTCAGTTTCTATTATACCTTCTTTGAAAACTTAACAGCCAATAGAAGTTTTGTGATGTATCTGCTCGATCATGGCAATGCAGGACTTAAAGGTATTTCGGCCTTGAGTGAATTGAAAAAAGCTTTTGGAACCTATGTTGATGATCTGAATATCGAAACTCTTGATCTGAAACAGGAGCGACTTGAAAAGATAAAGGACCGCTCGATTCGTGAATCGGCCTGGTTACAATTGCTTATCACCATGAAATTCTGGATCGATGATACCTCAACGGCATTTGAAAAGACAGACATCTTTATTGAAAAGGCTATCAACACCAGTTTCGACCTTATCGATACCAAGCCGGTTAAAAGCCTTATCGATCTCGGGAAATTCCTTGTGAAGGAAAAAATGCAGATGAATTGATGAAGACAATCGACCGCATTCCCACATCAAAAATCCAGAGAGCTACCAAACTGGTAACCACCGGTGCAAAAGTCGGTAGGAATTACCTGCAATATTATGGTGAAAAACTTGTAAACCCGAAGGAAGAATCAAAAGTCAAGCTAAACCAAAAGAACGCTGATGACATTTATGACGGACTAAAAAGCCTTAAAGGAAGTGCTTTGAAAGTGGCCCAGATGCTGAGCATGGAGAAAAGTATTCTCCCCCAGGCCTATGTCGAGAAATTCTCACTGGCACAGTTCTCCGTGCCGCCCTTATCAGCCCCGCTTGTAATAAAGACATTTAAAAAATATTTTGGCAAACACCCGAATGATATCTATGATGAATTCGACCCTAACTCGGTGAATGCGGCCAGTATCGGCCAGGTTCATCAGGCTCAAAAACATGGGAAAAAACTTGCTGTGAAAATTCAGTATCCGGGTGTTGCCAAAAGCATTGTTTCAGATCTTGCCCTGGTTAAACCGGTTGCCATCCGTATGTTCAACATCAAGGGTAAAGATTCTGATAAATATTTCAAGGAGGTAGAAGATAAACTGGCTGAGGAAACCAACTACATCTTAGAGGTGGAACAAAGCCAGGCAGTTGCCGAGGCCTGCAGGCATATTCCGAATTTGTTATTCCCTCGCTATTATCCGGAGCTGTCCTCCGAACGTATAATCACCATGGACTGGATGACCGGTGAGCATCTTTCGGAATTCGTTGCGCGCAATACCGATCAGGAGGTGTCTAATACACTCGGCCAGGCCCTTTGGGATTTCTACATGTATCAAATGCATATTCTCAAGAAGGTACATGCCGATCCGCATCCGGGGAATTTCCTGATCTCGCCCGATAACCAATTAATCGTTCTCGATTTCGGATGTATGAAGACCGTGCCTGAGGAATTTTACAAACCATATTTCGAAATGGCCGAAAAGGAGTGTATCGAAAATCCTGAAATGTTTATGGAGAAACTGTACGAATTGGAGATCCTGCGTGATGATGACAGCAAAGAGGAGATCGAGTTCTTCAGCAGTATGTTCTACGATATGCTAAGCCTGTTTACCCAGCCATTTCATAACGAAACTTTTGATTTTTCCGATCCCGGATTCTTTGAAAAGGTAGGTCAACTGGGTGAACGTTATGCGAAAAGCACAGAGCTGAAGAATATGAATGGTAACCGCGGTTCAAAACATTTTATCTACATCAATCGCACCTTCTTCGGACTCTATAACCTGATGTTCGATCTCAAGGCTAAAGATGTGAGCATTCAAAATTTCTATCAACTGGTATGATCCATTTCAATTCCAGAGATATCGATCATATGCCCTATGTATTCCGCATAAACCTGATAAACAGTGTTTCGGGATATAAATCGGCAAACCTAATCGGCACCAAGTCAACCGATGGACATGCAAACGTGGCCGTGTTTAGCTCCATCACCCACATAGGTTCCAACCCGCCTCTACTGGGTTTTTTCATGCGGCCAACAACAGTTGTACGCAACACTTATGAGAACATCAGGGAAACCGGAAGCTACACCATTAATCATATTCATTCCGAAATAATCAACGACGCCCATCATACCTCGGCCAAGTACGATAAGCATATATCGGAATTCGATCAAACCGGGCTGGATGAACTCTATCGAGAAGGGAGCAGGGCACCATTTGTCCTGGGTGCGCCTGTTCAACTGGCCATGTCATATGTTGAAGAATATGATATAAAGGCCAATAATACGGTTTTGATGATCGGGAGGATAGAGCATGTTTATATCGAGGAGCATTTGTTCAGAAGTGACGGGTTTATCGATCTTTCCGAAGGAAACGTTGCAACAATAAACGGGCTTGATGCCTATGCCGTTCCGGACACCAATAACCGCCTGAGCTATCAACGCCCCAGGCCTGTAGGTACTCTCTAAGTCAGTTTCGACGAATATTCCTTCAATTGTTAATTATTGTTTAATCTTTTTTTTTAAGAATTAAACATTTATATCTTAGTTTGTAAATCAACCAAATATGAAAATCCTTGTGACAGGTGCCACAGGCTATATAGGGAAACGCCTGATCCCCCTACTCGCAAATGACGGACACACCGTTGTTTGCGCCGTGCGTGACCCAATGCGGGTAGATCCGGGTTACAGTGATGGGGACGACATACAGGTTGTGGAAACCGATTTTCTCAATCCGGAATCCTTAAGCAATATTCCTGAAGATATCGACGTGGCTTTCTATCTCATCCATTCCATGTCGAACTCCGCCCGGGATTTCAAATCCATGGAACAGGAATGTGCCGAAAATTTCAGAACGGCACTGGAGAAAACCAATGTCAGACAGGTGATCTATCTCAGCGGCATAGCCAACGACGACAAATTATCGAAGCACCTGTCGTCACGCCGTGATGTTGAGGACGGCCTGAGATCGGATAGCTATGCATTAACCGTATTTCGTGCCGGGATAATTGTAGGCTCCGGAAGCTCCTCATTTGAGATCATCAGAGACCTGGTTGAGAAATTACCGGTGATGGTCGCCCCTAAATGGTTAAATACCAAAACACAACCCATCGCCGTGCGCGATGTTCTTGCTTTTCTGAAAGGCGCCGTCGGGCATAAAGCGGTATATGATAAAGTATACGACATTTTCGGTCCTGAGGTGCTCACGTATAGAGATATGCTGTTGCAATTCTCTGAAATGAGAAAACTGAAGCGCTACATAATAACCGTGCCAATAATGACACCGAAGCTATCGTCTTACTGGTTGTATTTTGTAACCTCGACCTCTTACAAATTGGCCCGTTCACTTGTTGATAGTATGAACGTTGAAATTATAGGCAACCCAAGTGATATCAATGCGATTCTAAATGTAGATCCAATCTCGTACAAGGAGGCTGTAAGCCGGGCCTTTGTTAAGATCGAACAAAATGAAATCGTTTCGAGTTGGAAAGATTCATTTGTGAGCGGACGGCTTGAACATAAAGCCCATGAATATGTGAATGTTCCAACCTTTGGATGCTATTCCGATAAAAAGCAACGCAGCATCAGTTCCGAAACTGAGGTTATGGATAAGATCTGGTCTATCGGCGGTGAGAATGGCTGGTATTACGGTACGTTCCTATGGAAATTCCGCGGGTACATCGATAAGCTTTTCGGTGGCATCGGACTGAGACGCGGACGAACCAATGTCGATAAACTGGAGGTTGGTGATGCCCTGGATTTCTGGCGCGTCATATTTGCCGATAAGGAAAAAAAGAAATTATTACTATATGCCGAAATGAAGCTCCCCGGTGAGGCCTGGCTTGAGTTCAAGATCAGGGACAATATACTGTATCAAACAGCCACCTTCAGGCCAAAAGGACTGGCCGGACGCCTGTACTGGTATATAGTCACGCCTTTTCACTGGTTTGTATTCAATGGGATGATCGACAAACTGGCAAAAGGATAGATGATAAAGAAAAGGGATCTGCCATCGAAGATATGCCCGGTTTGCAACCGGCCCTTTGTTTGGCGAAAAAAATGGGAAAAGAATTGGAATAACGTAAAATATTGCAGCGAAAAATGCAGAATGGAAAAACATCGCGTGCTTTAGTTTGGTTCAGAAATGATCTGAGGATTCATGATCAGCAGTCACTATTCAATGCCTGCAGTAATCATGACTCGGTTGTGGCCATTTATTGCATTGATCCCAGGCATTTCGAGTTCGATCCCTACGGTTTTCAAAGAACAGCTGTTTTTCGGGCCAAATTCCTGATGGAATCGATTACAAATCTGAAAACCGAATTGCACAACCTGAATATCAGCCTTTTTGTCTACCAGGATAAGCCTGAAAATCGCATTCCGGAATTCTGCGGAGCTTATGATATAGACCACATCTATTTCCAGAAGGAATGGACCCCATATGAGAAGGCTGTTGAAGATGAGGTGCGAAATCAAATGGAATCTCAAGTGAAATTCAGCAGTTATTACGATCAGTTTCTCTATCATCCCGAAGACATTCCCATGGAAATTTCAAAAATTCCCCAGGTATTTACAGTCTTTAGAAAACAGGTTGAAAAATATGCAACCATCCGTACGGAGATTCAGATCGAAAAACAAGATTTAAACAATCGCCTTGAAAATCTCACGCAGGTTCCAAAATATACCGAGCTGGGTTTTCATGAGATAAAAACAAATAAGAATTCAGCCTTTCCATTTCCTGGAGGAGAGAATTCCGGATTGGACCGGCTTCAGGAATACACCTTTAAAACCGGTAAATTGGCGTATTACAAAAAAACGCGAAACGGAATGATTGGTGTGGATTACAGCTCAAAATTATCGCCATGGCTGGCTAACGGGAGCCTCTCGCCACGAACGATTTACCGGACCGTTAAGCAATTTGAGAAAACGTTCACCAAAAACCAGTCGACCTATTGGTTGATATTCGAATTGATCTGGCGGGATTTCTTTAAATACATCAGTCTGCGGCATGGCAACGATATCTTTCTGTTGGATGGCATTCGCAAACAAAAATATAACTGGAAGACCGAATATCACTCGGTCAGGCGCTGGATAAACGGTGAGACCGATTCCGATTTTGTAAATGCCAATATGATCGAATTGCGGGAAACCGGCTGGATGAGCAATCGCGGTCGCCAAAACGTGGCGTCCTACCTGACCAAAGACCTCCAGCAGGATTGGCGTATTGGTGCTGCATATTTCGAATCGTTGTTACTGGACTTCGATGTGCATAGCAACTATGGAAATTGGATGTACGCAGCAGGTGTGGGAAATGACCCCAGAAACAGGAAATTTAATGTTGAACTTCAGGCCCAACGCTATGACCCTGAGCATAAATTCAGGAAACGTTGGCTTCAAACATCGCTTTTCCAATGAAAACATTACGATTGATCATGGGTGATCAGCTCAACCGCAACCATTCATGGTTTAAGCAGGTTGACGAGCAGGTCATATATTGCCTGTTCGAAACCCGACAGGATACCGATTATATCAGGCATCATATTCAGCGCCTACTGGCATTTTTCGCAGCCTTGCGCGATCTGGCCAAATTCCTGCAATCGGAAGGACATCGGGTTGTTTACTTGAAGATCGACGATCTTGAGAATAAGCAGACCCTTACCGAAAATCTCAGCTATTTGATCGAAAAGCATAACATTGAAAAATTTGAATATCAGCAGCCCGATAAGTTTGGACTGGATAAGCGATTGAAAGCCTTTTGTGACTATTTGTCGATCGCGTCGAAAGCATATGGCACTGAGCATTTCTTAAGTGAACGTGATGAATTGGAAGAGTTTTTCGATGGGAAGAAACAATTTCTCATGGAGAGTTTCTACCGTTACATGCGAAAGAAACATGACATTTTAATGGATGGAAAAAACCCTGAAGGCGGTCAGTGGAATTATGATCACAATAACCGTAAAAAATGGAAAGCCCGGCATGAAGTTCCACCGTTAAAACGTTTTAAGAACGACATAAGTGATATCAAGGCCGATCTCGATGCTGCCGAGGTTATCACCTTTGGCCGGCTCGGTAATTCCGAATCTGACTTTCCGCTAAATCCCGAACAGGCTTCACAATTGCTAACCTATTTTTGCAACGAACTGTTGATTCATTTCGGTGATTACCAGGAT
>JABDPL010000328.1 GCA_013042825.1 Flavobacteriaceae bacterium
AGATATTCCAATCGCGAACATTCTCCATCCAGTTCCTGTAAGAATTCTTGAACTTAGAAGGGTGAAAGCGAACCGTATCATCCATTACATGGTCGAGCGCCGGTTTGGCCAGATCCTTCATCTTTAAAAACCACTGCACGGAAAGCTTAGGTTCAATGACGGCCTTGGTCCGTTCACTGGTACCAACCTTGTGAAAATAATCATCGGTCTTGACGAGGTAACCTTTTTCTTTCAATTCTATTGAAATCGCACCTCTGGCTTCCTCTCTGTCCTGACCTTCATAGTGGAGCCCGTAGTGATTAAGACTCCCGTCATCATTCAAAATATCGATTATCTCCAAATTATGACGTTCGCCGATTTCCTTGTCGTTGGCATCATGTGCCGGTGTTATCTTCAAACAGCCTGTTCCGAATTCAATATCGACATAATCGTCGGCTATAATAGGTATTTCCCGATTACAAATAGGCACGATCACGGTTTTACCCACCAAATGCTTAAAGCGATCATCCTCCGGATTAACACAAACAGCTGTATCTCCAAGAATGGTTTCCGGCCGGGTTGTGGCTATTGTGACATGGCCATCTTCCCCTCCGATGGGATAGTTGATAAAATATAACTTATCGGTGCGTTCAATATGAATCACTTCTTCATCTGAAAGGGTAGTTTGTGCTTCGGGATCCCAATTGACCATACGGTAGCCCCTGTAGATCAGCCCTTTGTTATACAGATCGACAAAAACATCGATAACCGATTCTGAAAGGTCCTCATCCATGGTGAACTTCGTCCGCTTCCAGTCACATGAGGCTCCTAACTTTTTAAGTTGTTCAAGAATAATCCCGCCATGTTTGTGAGTCCATTCCCACGCTTTATCCAAAAACTCCTCCCGGCTGATATCTGATTTTTCGATGCCTTCTGCCCGCAATTTGTTCACCACCTTTGCTTCTGTTGCGATTGAAGCATGATCGGTTCCCGGCACCCAACAGGCATTGTATCCCTTCATCCTGGCCCGTCTCACCAACACATCCTGAATCGTATTGTTTAGCATATGCCCCATATGCAGGACTCCGGTCACATTTGGTGGCGGAATGACAATGGTATAAGGGGTTCTTTCATCCGGGACCGAATGAAAATAACCCTGGCTCATCCAGTAATCATACCATTTATCCTCTACCGATTTGGCATTGTATTGTGATGGGATGGACATACTTTGGAATAGTTTTTGAACATTAGAATGCAAAAGTACTTATTATTTGAATTCTGTAAAATTAAAGGATAACCGAATTGATTTACAGCTCATTCTTTACGTGCATTACGTCTAATAATTTTGCAGAATGATCAAAAAGTAAGTATGTTTACGTTGAATTTAAACCCAAAGTGATGAAAAAAGTAATTACATTGTTATTCGTTGGATTGATCACATTCGCGATCAATGCACAGGACAAGGTAGCCAAGATAGAGTTCGAGTCGGAAACTATCGATTACGGTACTGTTGAAAAAGGTGCTGATGGTGTGCGAGTATTTAAATTCAAAAATACTGGTGATGCCCCACTGATCATTTCAAAGGTAAAATCAAGCTGTGGTTGCACAGTTCCGAAGAAACCTGAAGAACCCATTATGCCTGGAGCAACAGGTGAAATCGAGGTAAAATACGACACCAATCGTGTTATGCCTATTCGTAAGACCATTACGGTTACTTCGAATGCTGATCGTCCTACAGTTGCTTTAAAGATCAAAGGAAATGTTATAGATCCAGATAAGACCGGTGTTTTGGAGAAGAAAAAGAAAAGTCTTATTGAACAATAGAAACGATAAGACCATATAAAATGATGAGCGCCCGCACTGCCGGGCGCTTTTTTTATAATAAACTTTCAAGCCGGAATTCGAACTGCATAGGGACACCCTGTCGGTCGATCGTCAGTTTTATACGCTTTCCGGTTTCGTCATAGAACATCTGTATGACCTGCTGCATGGAATATAAATGGGCATAGCGCCTGTTAATACTCAAAATAACGTCCCCAACCCTGAGCCCTGCACGCTCAGCCGGCGATCCTTTCCTGATCTCAACAATGGCGAAAGATGGCGCTAATTTATATTTATAAGAGCCTGTTACTACCATACTGTGCTGGGCGACCGACTGATTATCGCTTCCATAAGGATTCTGAACGATCTCTTTATTGACCTCTCGAATCACGCGAACACCGGAATGCTCCAGTTCGATCCCGCTTTTGTTATAATAGAAAGGCGATCCGAAATTCCTGTTCTTTTTGACATGAATCTCCGCTTTGCCATAATCAAATATGATGTTAAAGCGCTTTAGCACGTTACCGGCTATCGATCCGCTGCGCTCCTTGAACTTTCTCGCGAAAGAAATTGCAACAGAGTCCGGAAAGGCAACATTTGGTCGCTTTAATTTAAATCCCCCAATACTGATATTATCAATTTTGGCTCGCTTTCCGTAAACCCGGCCACTGAGTCCACGCCCTAGAAAATCGATAAAATTCTTTTCCGGTACTCGAATATTCTTTGCCTCATCCTCGAAAAGCCAGATGGAATCACTTCCTCCGCTATCGATCAGCAGTTTTACAGGAATTTCATTATCCTGAATGCTGATCACAGCATCGATATAGGGTTTGTTATTAAAGAAATCAAGGGGCAAAGTCACACATTTCTTGCAGCCTTTCGGTTTATAGGTTTCTGGAGCATATACATGCAGAATGCGTGATGAATAATTCACTTCAACAATAAAATCCCTGAGAAAATCATATCCTATTATACCGTGAATGGGCACTCCCAGCCTGGGGGCGAAATTCATCGCCGGATCGAAGATGGCGTATAGATCCTGGTTGATATTTATGCTCCTCCCGATCCTGAATATGTTCTTGGATGACCTCAGGGCTTCTATGGCTTCTCCCTCTCCTAAACCTCTGATAAAGATACGCTCAGCTTGGTTGATCTGCAGCGCCTCACTAATATTGAGAAAATTAAAGATTATAGGTTTGCTAACCCCTGTATCGAGTAGAAAAGACAATTCAACCCCATTGACCTCAACAGGTATGACAATCAGGTTATTGATCAATTTAAATTTGATCTTATCGCTTCTGCCATCCTGAAGAACAAATTTTCCCTGGGCAAAAGAACCAAGGGCCAGGAATAACGTTAAAATTAAGAAAATTCGACTTCTGATCATAAATCTCGGGCTATCTTGAATGTACGAATCTTTTC
>JABDPL010000001.1 GCA_013042825.1 Flavobacteriaceae bacterium
GGATATGTTCCGAGCAGGTAAATTGAAGACATTGAGCAATTGCCCGAGGATCAGGGTGTAGAACGCCATATTATTAACAACCGAGGCCGAGTAATTCAGAATAAAATGAGAATATGCCGTGACTCCCAGAACGGAAACCGTTATGCATAAGCCATAAACAATGGTTGATTGCCAGAGCTTTTTTGTAACAATTGGTTCTTTAGGATCCCTGGGAGGTTCATCCATAATACCGGGCTCCCCTTTGCCCAAACCGAGAGCTAATGCCGGAAATACGTCGGTAACCAGATTCAGGAACAGGATTTGCAAGGGCAGTAGCGGCATGGGAAGGTTTGACAAGGTGGCGATGGCTACCGATATGATCTCAGCCAGGTTGCAGGACAACAGATACACTACAAAATGCCGTATATTCTGAAAAATACTGCGCCCCTGCCGGATGGCGAGTTCGGTCGAGGTAAACTTGTCATCCATCAGAATGACATCGGCTACCTCCCGGGCAGCTTCCGTACCCCGGATGCCCATGGCAATACCTATATCTGCCTTTTTGATTGCCGGCGCATCATTAACACCGTCTCCTATCATTCCGACAACGTGATTGTGCTTCTGATAAAAATTGACCAGGTCCAGTTTTTGCTCGGGCACCATCCTGGCAAATACCTTGGCACCTAAAATGTGTTGCTCAAGTGAAGCATCCACACTATCCATCTCGGTTAGCGACTTGCCATGAACTACCATTGATTCAGAATCTTCGGGTTCCAGCAACCCCACTTCTTCAGCGATTTTACGGGCTGTGTTCGGGTGATCCCCGGTTATCATTATTACTTTTATGCCGGCTTCTTTGTAGGTGTTAATAGCCGTTTTGACATCAATTCGCGGCGGGTCGAGAAAACCGATTAGCCCGATAAAAATGAGATCCCTCTGCATATCTTCCTCCGGGGGTAATTCGATGCAAGTCTTGTAGGCGAAACCCATAACTCTAAGCCCTTTAGATGCGATAAGGTCAGCCTTTTGAAGCCATGCGGACTTGCCATCGAACAAATCGATACCGTCTCCTGATACTGCCCGGTCACAGCGGTAGATGAGATTTTCCAGGGCCCCTTTTGCACAAATTAATTTATGATCCTTTTCGGCATTGGCTGTAAGCATGAGTTTCCTTTCAGGATCAAAGGGGATTTCATATAACTCCCGGTATTCCTTCCGCATTGCCCGAATATCAACACCCATGTTTTCAGCAAAATGCACTAAGGCGATCTCGATGGAATCACCTTTTAGATCCTTTTCACCAAGTCGTGTATTATTACATAGAACGGCTACCTTGAGAAGCTGATTCAATGCTGCGTCATCATTTTGATTCTCTATGGTGAAACTTGAAAATTCATGGTGTCCGATCGATAGATCCATCAACTCCAGCTGGTGGACAGACATTTTATTTTCGGTAAGAGTGCCGGTTTTATCGGTACAAACTATGGTTGTTTCACCCAGGGTCTGGACGGCCTCCAAATGTTTTATTATTACTTTTTTTCTGGAAAGCCTTATCATCCCCCGGGCCAGTGCAATGGTTGCCACAATCGGCAATCCCTCGGGTATAGCAGCCACCGCAAGTGCCACCCCGATTTTGGCCATCAACAAGAGATCACGACCCTGGAAAAACGCTGTTATTGCGATAACGAAAACCAGGACAATTGTGAGCAGAATAAGCCATCTGCTTAATTTGGCCAATTTCTTTTCAAGAGGCGATCTGACCTTCTGAGCTTCTTGTGTAAGCATACTGATACGGCCAATGATAGTTTTGTTGCCTGTTTCGGTGATCATGGCTTTAGCATTTCCACGGACCACCGTAGTACCCTTGAAAACCATGTTCACCTGATCGGTGATCGGAACGGAGGGCTTCAGAATAGCTTCCGTCTTTTCTACCTGGTTGCTCTCACCTGTAAGAACAGATTCGTTAATAGCAATACTCTGGTGCCATATCAAACGTCCATCTGCAGGAACGATATCACCAGCTGCCAACACAATAATATCACCCGGAACAAGATGGCGGGTTTTAATTTGAGCTAACCGGCCATTTCTAATAACGGTTGAGACCTTTCTCGTAATTCGCCTTAGGGCTTCAACCGACCGTATGGCCTGATATTCCATAATAAAACCGAGAATAGCTGTGATGAACAGCACGGCCAGAATAGCAAGGCCTTCAAGCACATCACTAAAAGCAAAGGCCAGGACCATCGCACCCGTAAGAATGTAGATTATAGGATCGAGGAATTGCTGAAGAAAAATTATCCAAATGCTTTTTTTCTTATGTTCTTTAAGGATATTCTCGCCATAGCGGCTTAAGTTCCTTCGCACCTGATCGTCAGATAATCCGCGTTTGATATCTGAATTCAGAGCTTCAGCCACTTCTATCATAGAAAATGCGAATGGATTTTTCATGGATATAACAGGAAACGAAAAGGTAATTTTCTTTATTGAATGAAACAATGATAATTGTCAATCCGTTTTCAGGGTTTAAAAATGTTGCCATCAATAATTTTCCTTATGATCAATCCGGAAATATAGTTTAACTTTACCTGTCAAAGCCTTAAATCCCTCTGGTTTGAAATGACCTGAGCTAAAGAATCTGATCTGATCAACACTGAATATAATCTATGAAAGTACTCGTTACCGGTGGCCTGGGATATATAGGATCGCATGTGGTTGTGGAACTCCAACAACAGGGCTACCAGGTCGTGATCATAGATAATTTGATGAATTCCTCCGAATCTGTTATTGACGGTATTGTGGAGATAACCGGCATTACGCCTGAATTCGAAAAATTTGACCTGCGGGATAAAAAAAATGTTCGGGATTTCTTTAAAAGGCACAAGGATCTACAGGATGTGATTCATTTTGCCGCGTCGAAAGCAGTTGGTGAAAGCGTGAAAGATCCGTTACTCTATTATGAGAATAACCTCAATTCACTGATCTATTTACTACAGGAGTTGCAGGGCGCAGAGCAGGCTAATTTTATTTTCAGTTCATCATGCACGGTTTACGGGCAGGCAGATATCTTACCCATTACCGAGGATGCTCCGATTAAGCCGGCGGAATCCCCATACGGAAACACCAAACAGATCGGCGAGGAGATTATCCTGGATGTTTGTAAGGCTAATCAAAATATCAATACGATCTCTCTCCGGTATTTCAATCCGATAGGTGCACATCCGTCAGCTTCTATAGGTGAATTACCCCAGGGTATTCCTCAAAATCTCGTACCATTCATCACACAAACAGCTATAGGCCTGAGGGAGCAACTTTCAGTATTTGGCAACGATTACCCGACTCGGGATGGCACTTGTATCAGGGATTTCATTCATGTTGTTGATCTAGCCAAGGCTCATGTCGTCGCACTTCAACGCCTTCAGAAAAAACAGAATACGAATCATTTTGAGGTCTTTAATATCGGGACTGGACAGGGTTCAACAGTCCTTGAGGTCATCCGCACCTTTGAAGAGGTTAGCGGAATAGATCTCAACTATAAATTCGCCGATCGAAGGTCGGGGGATATCGTTGCTGCCTATGCAGACACACAAAAGGCCAATTCGGTATTAGGCTGGCGCTCTGAACTACAGCTGCGCGATGCACTTGAGTCGGCCTGGTCCTGGGAAAAAAAAATAAGAGATAATAAGACTAGCCCGTATTAAACTATGTTTCGAATTTATCTCATCGGTATCGGTATACTGATCCTGGCGATTATCGCGAATTTCCTCGCGGGTAAATTAGGCCTCAAGACCTGGTATGATCTGTTCAATGCTCTTAGCGGATCATCCGACCTCACATTGGCGTCCTTTGGAATAATGGACTACATTTGGCTGATTTTGATTTATCCTTTATTCCTTGGGTTGGGATATGTAATTGGAGATAAATTGTTCAATGCGCTTTTTGGTTAAAACGGTCTAATGCCTCATGT
>JABDPL010000006.1 GCA_013042825.1 Flavobacteriaceae bacterium
ATTCGAAAGCAATCCTCAGGTCATCACCTGATTTCAAGCCGCCTCCAAAATCGATCTTTAAATTCGTTCTGGCTGCAATGCGTTCCAGAACCTTGTAATTAACAATATGACTGGCCTTCGCACCATCAAGGTCAACAATATGCAGGAATTCAATACCGGCGTCCTGGAATTGAAAGGCGACCTCCAATGGATCTTCGTTATAAATGATCTTGGTATTATAGTCGCCCTTGGTAAGTCGCACGCAATTACCTTCAATTATATCTATGGCCGGTATAATTCTCATTTCACAAGTTTAAAAAGTTTATGAGCAATTGTTCTCCGGATGTGCTGCTCTTTTCCGGGTGAAATTGAACCCCAAAAAAATTGTTGTGCTGCAAAGCCGATGCATATTCCACATCATAGAAGGTATGCGCCACTGCCTCTCGACAATTTTCCGCATAATAACTATGAACGAGATACATATAGGCATTCTCCTCAATTTTATCGAATAGATGTGATCTCAATCCGGTTATGGTATTCCAGCCCATATGTGGTACTTTCACCTGATTTGAAAAACGCTTAACATGGGTTTGAAATATTCCTAGGCCCTTGGTATCGTTTTCTTCGGTAGACAGACATAACAATTGCATGCCCAGGCATATTCCAAGCACGGGCTGCGACAAATCAGGAATAAGTTTTTCAAGACCCGTTGATCTTAATTTAGCCATGGCCGAACTGGCTTCTCCCACTCCTGGGAAGATCACTTTATCGGCTGCTGCTATGGTCTCGGCATCATGCGATAGCTCGGCATGAACTCCCAGGCGTTCGAAAGCAAATTGCAAGCTTTTAATATTGCCCGCACCATAATCTATGATGACTAATCGCATTACAGTGTTCCTTTTGTTGAAGGTAACACCATATGGTCAGGATCTCTCCGAACCGCCATTTTTATAGCTTTTGCCAGGGCCTTAAAAATCGCTTCAATTTTGTGATGTTCGTTCTGTCCTTCAGCTTTTATATTCAAATTGCATTTTGCGGCATCGGAAAAAGATTTAAAGAAATGGATAAACATTTCCGTAGGCATCTTACCTATCATTTCCCTTTTGAATTCGGTATCCCAAACCAGCCAATTCCTCCCGCCAAAATCCAGGGCCACTTGTGCCATGCAATCGTCCATTGGCAAACAATAGCCATAACGTTCAATGCCGATTTTATCTGCGAGTGCTGTTTTGAAAGCCTCCCCCAGCGCGATGGCTGTATCCTCAATGGTATGATGTTCATCTACGTCTAAATCTCCAACCACATCAACCTTGAGGTCTAACTGCCCGTGCCTAGCCAACTGGTCGAGCATATGATCAAAAAAGGCTATGCCTGTACTGATTTCACTTTTTCCGGTTCCGTCTAGATTCAGCTTAACCGTGATTTTGGTTTCCTTGGTATTTCGGTTTACGGAAGCTGTTCTGGCTTGCAATTTCAGAAAATGATAGATTTCCTTCCAACCGGAAGTTTCTAACGCGATATGTTCATGGAGTTCATTCTCCTTTACGGTGATCTCAGTACTTCCCAGGAAGGTTTCATTGTTGATATAAATACCCCCGGAGCCCAGGTTTTTCGCGAGTTCCATATCGGTTAAGCGGTCGCCGATCACAAAAGAATTCTCAAGATCATATTCGTCGGAGAAATAGGATGTCAATAATCCTGTCTCAGGCTTCCTGGTATCGGCATTGTCACTGGGGAAGGTGCGGTCTATATGAACGGCTTCAAAATCGATGCCTTCATTGGAACAACAGGCCATGATAAAATTATGAACCGGCCAGAAGCTATCTTCAGGATAAACCGCCGATCCCAAACCATCCTGGTTGGTAACCATAACCAGTTCATAATCCAGTTCAGCGGCGATCTTTCCCAAATACTTAAAAACTTCGGGGTAGAACTCCAGCTTTTCAAAAGAATCTATTTGCTCATCTTCCGGTTCCCTGATAAGGGTACCATCTCTATCTATAAATAGTACTTTTTTCATTTCAGTTCGTTTAATGCTTTAATCAAAGCTTTATTTTCATCGGTTGTACCAATCGTAAATCTTAAACAGTTCTCACAACCGAATAAATTGCTTCGATCGCGAACTACAATCCCCAATTCAATCAATTGTTCATAGCGGCTTCGGGCATCATCAACTTTAACCAGGAGAAAATTTGAATCCGACGGGAATACATGTTCTACTATTTTGATATTCTTCAAGGCATTAGCGAGACGCTCCCTTTGCTGCAGGATCAGGTTTATTTCCGAATTTAACTTTTCCCGATCCAGTAATGCCGTAATCGCCTGCTGCTGGGTCAAAGCATTTACGTTATACGGTGGTTTGATCTTGTGAAGCGTTTCGATAATAAAAGCTGAGGCAAAACACAGTCCGAGCCGTATACCGGCCAAACCAAATGCCTTCGACAGGGTTTGGGTTACGATTAAATTCGGAAACCGGTGGATGTCATTTACAAAACTTCTTTCTGAAGAAAAATCAGCATAGGCTTCATCGATAACGACGATTCCATCGAAATTCATAATCAACTGCTCGATCCTCGACCTCTGAAAGGCATTAGACGACGGGTTATTCGGTGAACACAGGAACAGCATCTTGGTGTTAGCATCCGATTTTTTCAAAATCTCCTCCACCTCCGGTTGAAATTCCGGATTGAGATTGACGCTCACAACCGCGATATCATTGATACCGGCAATCACCTTATACATGCCGTATGTTGGCGGAAGGATGACCAACTTATCGCGTTTTGGTTCACAAAAGGCCCGGACAATCAGATCGAGAATTTCGTCGCTTCCATTACCGCATAAAACGTTTTCCACAGCCACATGCTTAATGCTCGCCAAAACCTGCTTTAATTTGATTTGTCTGGGATCCGGATAACGGTTCAATCCGCTTCCGAAGGGATTTTCATTAGCATCGAGAAATACCATACCATTCGAATCGCCCTGGAATTCATCCCGGGCCGATGAATACGGTTTTAAGTCCCTCACGCTGGTCCTTACCAGCTCTTTAATCGATCTTCTAGTCATTGCGGAGATCTTTTAAACGGAGGCTAACCGCATTCTTATGAGCGAACAACCCCTCGGCTGCTGCCATTGTTTCAATAGTAGGTCCTATATTCTCCAATCCTTCAGCTGTCAGCCTTTGAAAACTTATAGCTTTCATGAAACTATCAACATTGACTCCAGAATAATTTCGGGCATAACCGTTAGTTGGCAGGGTATGATTTGTACCTGACGCGTAATCACCGGCACTTTCCGGTGTGAGATGACCTACAAATACAGAACCGGCATTCCTTATTCCTTGTATAAAATATTCCGGATCTGAGGACGCGACTATAAAATGTTCCGGGGCGTAGGCGTTGATCATATCAAGCGCTTCTTGGGGAGAATCGAGATAGATCAATCTCGAATTAGAAATGGCAACCTTAGCCATGTGCTTTCGCGGCAGATCTTCGAGCTGAGTGGCGATTTCACGTTCCACGTTTACGAGCACTTCAAGATCTAAACTTATAAGTATGACCTGGCTATCGTAACCATGTTCAGCCTGGCTCAGCAGGTCGGCAGCCACATAGGCCGGATTTGCCGAATTATCGGTAACCACCAGCAATTCACTGGGGCCTGCAGGCATGTCAATGGCAATACCAAATTTAGTTGCGAGTTGCTTGGCAACGGTCACATATTGATTTCCGGGTCCGAAAATCTTGTATACTTCGGGTATCGATCCGGTACCATAGGTC
>JABDPL010000009.1 GCA_013042825.1 Flavobacteriaceae bacterium
TGTTGATGCCGGACCCGATCGAAAAGAGATCATGACCAGGGAAACCATGAAACAATGTCTGGAAGTGATCAGAAAAACCGGTGCGCATACCCTAGACCTAACGGGCGGGGCCCCTGAAATGAATCCCGACTTCCGTTGGTTTGTAGATGAAGCATCAAAGGCCGGAATAAAGGATTTTATCGTTCGTTCTAATCTAACCATAATTAAGGCCAATAAGAAATATGCCGACCTCCCCGAGTTCTTTAAATCACATAACATCCATGTGGTGTCATCTATGCCGCACTGGACACGCGGTAAAACTGATAAACAGCGTGGGAAGGGAGTTTTCGACAAATCGATTAAAGCCCTGAAAGATCTCAACGCCATCGGATACGGTTTGCCTGAGAGTGAGTTGCGTCTCGACCTTGTTTATAATCCGTCAGGAGCGTTCCTGCCAGGAGATCAGGCTGCCCTGGAAGCCGATTTTAAGAAAGCTCTTTATGAAGATTTCGGAATTCATTTTCACAAGCTGTTTGCTCTGACGAATCTTCCTATCAGCCGTTTTCTCGATTATTTGATCGCTTCTGAAAATTATGAAGATTACATGTATTCGCTGGTTGAAGCCTTTAATCCTTCCGCGGTTACAAACGTTATGTGCAAAAATACCTTATCGGTTAGCTGGGATGGTTGGTTATATGACTGCGATTTTAACCAAATGCTCGGTATGAAGGTCAACAGTAAGGTGAAACACATAAGTGAATACAATGAAGAATTACTTAATAAACGCCTCATAACCATTTCACAGCATTGTTATGGATGCACAGCCGGGGCTGGAAGCAGCTGTCAGGGGAGCCTGGATTCATGAAAGCATATCTCCTTTACATACTAGCCCTGATCTGTTACAGCCAGACTTTTGGCCAGAGCACAATGCATGAGATGATCGCCAATTATAACAAAGAAACGGTTCCGTATGTAACCGTAAAAGAGCTTTTAGATTGGAAGGAATATGTTTTACTCGATACAAGAGAGAAGACAGAATTCGATATCAGTCATATAAAGAATTCAAATTATGTTGGTTACAGCACATTTAACATTCAAAGCGTTTTGCGTCACCATCCGGATAAAAATAAGCCCATAGTAGTCTATTGATCGTTGGGTATCCGTTCCGAAGATATAGGCGAGCAATTGATCATGGCTGGTTACACCGATGTCTTTAATCTGTATGGGGGTATTTTTGAATGGTTTAAGCAGGGACAGCCGGTTTATGACGCAGCGAATAATCGTGTAGAAAAAATTCACGGATACCTTCCCCGGTATGGCAAATGGTTAACCAAAGGGCTTAAGGTTTATGACGAATAGATTGCTTATTGTTTTTACTAAAAATCTTATTGCAGGAAAAGTAAAGACACGCCTGGCGAAAACCATTGGCGATCAATCTGCGCTCAAGGTCTACGAATTTCTTTTGAATCACACCCAAAATCTAACCGAAGATATCGTTTGCGATCGACAGGTGGGATATGCCGAGCATATAGTGGAAGAAGATATCTGGGCCGGTTCCCGCACCTCAAAATTCATACAAAATGGATCTGACCTGGGTGAACGTATGAGCCGGGCATTTAAAGATGGATTCAAGGCGGGCTATGATCATATTATCCTTATCGGAAGCGATTGTTTTGAATTACAGTCTAAACATCTGGATTCAGCGTTTCGGGCTTTAAACGAATATGATGTTGTAATCGGCCCGGCCAGGGATGGGGGTTATTATCTCATCGGAATGTCAGATTTCAGACCTGAATTATTCCTCGAACAAAATTGGGGTACTTCTGCTGTTTTGAAACAAACGTTACATCAAATAAATAATGAAGATGTATTTTTACTTGATGAATTAAATGACATTGACAACTTCGACGATTTGAAGGAAAATCAAGAATTATTAGAGCTACTCAATATCAATGATAAGATATATAAATCAGACAATTGAATACCTCAGGGAGAAAGGGATTGGTGAAGCCGATGTTGGAATCATTCTTGGCACCGGCCTCGGACAAATAGTTGATCAGATCACTATAGAAAAGCAGATCAGCTATAACCACATACCGAATTTCCCGACAGCAACGGTTGAATTTCATAAAGGAAAACTGATTTATGGGAGCCTTGCCGGTAAAAAGGTCATTGTTATGCAAGGCCGTTTTCATGTTTATGAAGGCTATTCCCTGCGGGATGTCACCTATCCGGTTCGCATTATGGAAAAACTTGGCATTCATACGCTATTGATCTCCAATGCCTCCGGCGCCATAAATCTCAACTTTAAGAAAGGGGACCTTATGCTTTTAGAAGACCATATAAACCTTCAGGGGAGTTCACCTCTCGCATTTAAAGGTGTTGAGCGCCTTGGAGAGCGATTCACCGATATGAGTGCACCTTATGATCCCGGGATTATTCAAACATTTGAAGACCTTGCAAAGACTAACGATATCGTTTTACACAAAGGGGTATATGCCAGTGTGGTAGGGCCGCAACTGGAAACAAGGGCCGAATACAGGATGTTAAAGGCCCTGGGGGCAGATTCTGTGGGCATGAGCACAGTTCCCGAAGTGATAGTGGCCAATCACCTTAACTTAAGGGTTGGTGCGGTGTCAGTTTTAACCGATGAGTGCGACCCGGATAACCTGGAACCTATTAATATTGAAGAAATAATCGCTATGGCAGCCAAGGCCGAACCTAATATGATCACCTTATTTACCGAATTGATTAAAACACTTTGATATGAGTTATCCGGATACCACATATGAGGTATATAAAAAAGCCGCTCTTACTCCCGATGCAGGCTTATGCTGCACAACTAATCCGGTTTGGGAGCTACCCGGCTTTACGATCCCGAAGATCATGCAAGAGATGAATGATGGTGGCAGATGCTGCTGAGATCCTGATAGAACCTGATCCATGGAAAAGTATATCGACATAATCAAGAACTCCTATTCCGGTTACTGGAATTACCTCAAGCAAGAAGTGATCTTTGAAAATCACTGGGATAATTATTTTTACGGACTCATAGTGATCTCCCTTCTGGTTTGGTTGCTTGAGATCGTCTTCCCGTGGCGAAAAGGTCAATCCCTTTTCAGGAAGGATTTCTGGCTGGATACCTTTTATATGTTCTTTAATTTCTTCCTTTTGAATTTGATAGTCCTTATTGCGCTTTCCAATACCGCAGCCGAGATCTTCAATGATGCTTTAGGGGTTTTTAAAATTGAGATATCCGATCTGCAGCTTTTCGATGTAGATCATTTGCCGATTTGGTTGGGATTGTTGATATTCTTCATCATTTCCGATTTCGTTCAATGGAATACCCATCGGTTATTACATCGGATTCCGTGGTTATGGAATTTTCACAAAGTACATCACAGTGTGAAGGAAATGGGATTTGCAGCGCATTTGAGGTACCACTGGATGGAACCTGTGGTCTATAAGACACTACTATATGTTCCTATCGCAATTATCGGTGGTTTCGATGCGCAGGATGTTGCCATAGTACATTTCTCTGCATTGGCTATAGGACATTTGAATCATGCCAATTTAGGTTGGGATTACGGATTCCTGAAGTATTTGCTTAACAATCCCAAGATGCATATCTGGCATCATGCAAAGGAATTACCGGCTAATGTGAGGTACGGGGTCAATTTCGGACTTACCCTTAGCCTATGGGATTATATCTTTAAAACAGATTATATTCCCTCCGATGGAAGGGATATCGAGCTCGGATTCCCGGGAGATGAGACCTTTCCGAAGAGTTTTATAAAACAAGAATTATATCCGCTGAGCAAATGATACGATCGCTAATTTTAGTTTTCTCGATGGTTTTCTTTAGCAATTGTGCAAGCCGTGATTTAAGTGTGAATGTGAAACAAGATTCATATATCGCACCCTTTGAAAGTTCTGATTTTACCTCCGAGAATACCCTCGACGAACAATTGGAGCAACTGGAAGAAGAAGACCTTAGTATAGATCTGAGTGGCTCGGCTTTTATTGAAACCGACCAGATGACAGCTGAGGAAATCGAAACATTTATTACAAACTCGAGTGCAAGTGCTGAGGCTGAACAATCTATTCATCAATCCTGGGATGATCTGTTAAGCAAGCATGTTTCACGGGACGGCCTGGTCAATTATAGCGGTTTTAAATCAGACTGGAAAGACTTAAGGAATTACATCGAAAATCTCGGCGTTAATATTCCTGACAACACCTATAACCGATCTGATAAACTGGCTTACTGGATAAATGCTTACAATGCGCTAACGGTAGACCTTATCCTGAGGAATTATCCGCTTAAAAGTATTAAGGACATCAATGGTCCCTGGAACCAACGTCTATGGAAACTCGGAGATAAATGGTATAACCTCGACGAGATTGAGCATCAGATCCTTAGAAAGATGAATGAACCCAGGATTCATTTTGCCATTGTATGTGCTTCTTATTCTTGTCCGAAATTGATGAATAAAGCCTACCTAGGCAGCAAAATTGACGATCAATTAACCAAGGCTACAGAAGAATTCCTTTCAGATAAAAACAGGAATTCAATTACTTCAGATGCGCTAGAGATCTCAAAGATCTTCCAATGGTTCGCAAAAGATTTCAAACAAAACGGAACCCTTATTGATTTCCTGAACCGTTATTCCGGAGGAAAAATATCACCTAAAGCCAAAATTCGTTATAAAACCTATGATTGGGCCTTAAATGAATAAGATCTCCATCATAATCCCGGTTTTAAATGAAGCTGAGTATATCGGCAGGCTGATATCGCATGTGCAACTTAATTCAGAGCAGAGTAACATCGCCGAGATCATAGTAGTAGACGGCGGAAGCCATGATGACACCGTTAAGATCGCTTCTGAATTTTCAGGGATAAAGATTCTCAAAACTGATCGGGGTCGCGCCATCCAGATGAATTCAGGTGCAGAACAGGCGACCGGAGACATCTTATATTTTCTTCATGCCGATTCCTTTCCACCTGAGAATTTTGATAAAAAAATTATCGCTCGGATATCGAAATCAAAACCGGCTGGTTGCTTTCAATTGAAATTTGACGATGACCACTGGTGGCTTCGCCTGGCCGGATGGTTTACACAATTCAACTGGCGTATATGCCGTGGGGGAGATCAAAGCCTTTTTATCAGCAGGTCTTTATTCAAAGATATAGGCAAATTCAACACCTCTTATTTGATCTATGAAGACAATGATTTGATCCAGAAATTATATGACCGCCGTGCGTTTACAGTTATCAAGTCTCCCATAATATCTTCAGCCCGCTGTTACAGGAAAAACGGCGTCTGGCGGCTGCAGTTCCATTTTTGGGCCATCTATCTCAAGAAATGGCTTGGAGCCTCGGCAGATGACATATACCATTATTATAAAAGGAATATAATTTAATATTGCATATAAACTGTCCTTATGATCGCTTCGGCAGGTTTATTTTGCGGACTAAAGCGGTTATTTTCCTCCGGATCGATCCAGCTACCGTCATGAAACCATTTCCATACAAAGCCTCCGGCAAACCAGTGCTCACCCCAGAATTCATCAAATAAGGCCTGGGTTGCGTTGATCTGAGCCTGGTGATTTACACCCAGTAAGCTGCGCTCTGAACGCCAGGGCTCCCGGGCTGCGAAATCCAGGCTCCTGTAACCAAATTCAGTAAACAAGACCGGTTTTCCCTCACGATCAGCCAGTGCTTCGATGTCGGGTTTGTATTTTTTCCAGCCCTCACGGCAGTCTTCAACAGAAGGAGTTTTGTTCTCACTTAAAGGAAAATAAGCATCGATCCCTATAAGATCCAGATCATTCCAAAACGGTACCCTCTTATATTCATCCCAATTAGCAGCATAGGTCAACTTCCCCGAGTAAGCCGTCTTTATCTGTTTGATGAGTCCGTCCCAAAAGGACTTTCTGTTCTGAATGAACTTATCCAGTTCAGTGCCTATGCAGAATATCTCCACTTGCAGTTTTTCTGCCAGCCTGGCGTAATCCATAATGTAATCGGTGTAGGAATCCTCAAGGATTTTCCAATTC
>JABDPL010000011.1 GCA_013042825.1 Flavobacteriaceae bacterium
GGATATAATGAAGACATGATCGGCTGGGGAAGAGAGGATTCCGAACTCGCAGCCCGGTTAATCAATAGTGACGTCTTCGGTAAGCGTATGCGATACAGGGGTATCGTATATCATATATGGCATCCGGTAAGACCGAAAGATGAATTGGCGTCAAAAGATGTTATTCAGGAAAAAACGATTTCCCAGGGCCTCAAGTCCTGTGAAAACGGTATTGACAAATATCTGAATGAGACGATCGCATAGAATTCATCCGGATTATCTCGCCCAGGAGGAAGACATCCATAAGTTGGTCGAGACTTTTGACACCAGGGGAAGTGAAATCGGAGACCAGGACAGGAATACCTTGAAATCTGTTGATTTGAATGGTCAGTCCATCGTTATCAAGTCTTTCAGGATCCCAAACCTGATCAACCGGATCGCTTACAGATTCTTTCGGAAGAGCAAGGCCTTACGATCGTTTGAACACGCTTGCAAACTTCAAAGCCTAGGTATTGGAACACCTGCCCCGATAGCCTGTTATGAATTCACAACACCATTCTTTTTCAAAAGAAGTTTTTATATCAGCCGTCATGTAGATGCCGATTTGACTTATAGGAATTTAACCGAGGATCTGAACTATCCCGATCATGAAAAAATTCTAAGGGCTTTTACCGGGTTTACCTATGAATTGCATCAGAAGGGTATTAAATTCCTGGATCACTCCCCGGGAAATACCTTGATCAGGGTATTTAAACATGGCTATGAATTTTATCTAGTTGATTTGAACCGCATGGCATTCAAGGAAATGAAACCGGATGAACGCATCCGGAATTTTGAACGCCTGACGCCACACCAATCCGTTGTTAGAATAATGAGCGAGGAATATGCCAAACTTATAGATTGGGATGCAGATGAGGTTTTCAGAAAGATGTGGAAAAATACCGAGGCGTTTCAAACCAGGTTTCACCGCAGAAGACGGTTGAAGAAACGTCTGAAATTCTGGAAGCGCTCATAACCTTCCCCTCCGCAGCAGCCAGAGTTTTGCATAACGCATATATACGGCATAGGCCTGAACCCAGGCAATTGTCAACCCGACAACACCGTCTCGAAATCCACTTTGAATGACATAGTGCTTGAAGAATGCCCAGAATGGTTTTAAAACAAAATGATAGGGTGTAAGTCTACCGGTCTTTTGATCGTAGTCCCTGGCCTGAAGCGTCGCATAGCGATTGAGTTTCTCGATGTAGAGATCTAAGCTCCTATAGGTATTATGAAAAAGTTTGTGTTTTAACTGGCCAACGGGACCATCGGCAATGATCTCTTCGTGAACATATTTATCTTCGTACCTGCAGAGGTCTCGTTTGAACAAACGAATCACCTTATCGTTTCTCCAACCGCTGAAGTTCACGCGTTGTCCCATGAAGTGATTTATTCGTCCTATCCAGTATCCCGCATAGCTGTCATTCGGATTTTCGAGAAATTGTATGATCTCAGTTTTGAGTTCTGGTGTTACGCGTTCATCGGCATCCAGTAGCAATATCCAGTCATGTTTTGCCTGTGGGATGGCCCAGTTCTTTTGGGCAGCCGAGTAATCAAACTCCCGCTGAATGACCCGACTTGCCAATGCCCGGGCCTTTTCGTAGGTGCCATCGGTGCTGAAGCTGTCAACTACGAGAATCTCATCGGCGAAGTCAACCGATTGGATTACCTCATCGATATTATCAATTTCGTTTCCAGTGGGAATGATTGCAGTTAACTTAAGCATCCTGATGATTTTTAAACTGTTTCAAAAAACGCTTGAGCTGATCTTCAAAATAATGAGGTTCAAATAATTTATACAGTTGCAAGGCTGACTTCTTAATTGCCTTACCATCCTGGTTCGCAAACAACTTTGGCTTATAATCCTTCAAATGTACCGATACATTTTTGTGGTCTTCAAAGATATTCCAATCGTCTTTCATGATCCATGGTGAAAAGATTGTAAAGGTGGGAACATCGATCGCCTTGGCCATATTTACCGCGCCGCCTTCATTGCCTATCAAGGCCGTACAATAGGAGGTCAATGCAATAAAATTACGCAGTGACTTGCCATACAGATCAACCTTGATACGATCTCGTGTCGATTCTTTGCACTTGGAAACCAAAATAGTCATCAGTGGTTGCTGGTCTGGAATATAATTAAGAAGCATATTACATTCAATGCGATCGGCCACAAGGTCTAAAATCTGACTCATATAGTCCAGGGGATAGGATTTTATATCATTGCTGCCCATAGCGCTTATCATAAACAGCGGTTTGTTGAGATCGATATTGTGTTCATTTAACTGTTGTAGCGCTTGTTCCCGGTCGGCTGCACTCAAATATATCTTGGGTTTTACTTTACTTATCAGGCCAAAATTCATAGGTTCAAGCAGTTGCAGCCGATTTTCAATGGCCAGTCCGGCATTCGTTTTTGGAATATCGTAATATGTAATGGGATACTTATAAATGAACGATGTGTACCACTTGAATTTCGAAATTGTTATCGGACAGCTAGAGAATAATGTTATAAAATTGGTCGATAGCTTTCCATAGGCATCGATTATCACATCGTATTTATTCTTCCTGACACGTCTGATATTGTTGACCAGATTCGATTTTTTTCCGTTGAAGTCGGTATCGAGAATAATGAACTCATCGATAAATGGATTACCCTCAACCACGGCCAGGGTATTTTTGTTGATGGCATAATGCAGGTCAGCATCGGGGAATTCTTTCCGGAGTATTTCAAAAAGAATACTGCTGGTCAATACGTCTCCGATCATCTTCGGTTGAAGAATCAAAATTTTCATCTACACGGCAACATTATGTTCGCGCAAAGCGTTGTTAAGCGAAGTTTTTTTATCTGTACTTTCTTTCCGGACACCTATAATCAGAGCACAGGGCACCTGAAAATCACCGGCAGGAAAGGTTTTGGTATAGCTGCCTGGAATAACGACCGAACGCTTGGGCACAACCCCTTTGGTCTCTATCGCTTTTTCCCCGGTCACATCTATGATCTTGGTTGAGGCTGTTAGTACCACATTTGCACCGAGTACGGCTTCCTCTTCCACGCGCACCCCTTCAACCACTATACAGCGGGACCCCACAAAAGCATTGTCTTCGATTATAACAGGAGCCGCCTGCAAGGGTTCGAGTACACCACCGATTCCTACACCTCCGGAAAGATGCACATGTTTACCAATCTGAGCACAGCTGCCAACAGTTGCCCAGGTATCAACCATAGTCCCGGTATCAACATAGGCCCCGATATTGACGTATGACGGCATCAGGATAACACCGCTGGCAATATAGGATCCGTGCCTGGCAACCGCATGTGGAACAACCCGAATTCCCCGTTTTGCATAGTCTGTTTTCAAGGGAATCTTATCATGGAATTCCAACGCACCGGCTTCTAATGTTTTCATGTCCTGAATCGGGAAATACAATACCACGGCCTTTTTCACCCATGCATTCACCTGCCACCCCGTGGAGGTAGGCTGGGCAACTCTTAAGCTGCCTTTATCCAGTTCGGCAATGATCTGACGTATGGCATTCCTGGTTTTTTCTTCTTTTAATAAGGCTCTGTTTTCCCAGGCCTCTTCAATTATAGCGCGTAGATGATTCATTTAAGGCATTAGTTTAACACAAATATAGAGTTATAATTCCTTTTGAAATTAGAAAGCGCCGTTAACGGAAAATGTGACCATTGTAAAATCCCGGTGTCTTATTGATAGAACGTGATGATTTATTTTAAAAAATTGATTTTGATTATTTGGTTGTAAAAACGCGGAGAACTGATTAATGGCTAATCGTTTACTCCTAGCTTGAATGAACTCCCTGTCATAGGGAGTTCTTTATTCATAAAAACAAGATCTTTTGAATTTTTTGACGAGAAATGTGACCCATTAAGAAATCGAGTGTCTTAATTATAGAAAGCACAGAATACTCTAACGATATACACATGTGGTTGGTAGCCTATGATTTGATTAATAGCGACCAATAACACCAAACTACCAAAACTCTCATAGGAGAACCCTATGAGAGTTTTTTATTTGGTAGAATTACATTTCAGAAAGTCTGAAAAAGGCCAAATAAAAAAATAATAAATTTCATTTCTACTTATATATATGATAATCAAGGTTTTACACAAAAATTAAGAAAAATATTCAGGTTTTCGATTAAAAATATGTGACCTGATTAATTTTCCAGGGTCTTATTTATAGAATATCAATAACATTAACCTTAAGATTGATATTATTTGGTTGGTTGGTAAGTTAGTTATGTAGTTAAGAATGGTTTATGAGGACTACTTAATAGCAAATGGTAATAACTAACTTCCATAGACTCCCCCGGAATTTCGGGGGAGTTTTTTTTTAGGCCTATTAAACTTACTTTTGCAGCTATGGGAAGATTCCTGGCATTGGATTTTGGTTTAAAACGCACGGGTATAGCCGTAACCGATGAGTTAAAACTGATCGCTTCCGGCCTTACCACCGTGAAAACAGAGGAACTGCTGACCTTCCTGCTTTCGTATTGTAAATCGGAAGATGTTGAAAGAATTGTAATAGGCCTTCCCAGGCGACTTCATAATGTGCCTTCTCCTTTAGAATCTTCCATCCAGGAGTTCATTTCAGTTTTAAATGACGAATTGCCGGAGATCCCAATATCAAGAGTTGATGAACGTTTTACTTCCAAAATGGCCACCAAAAGCATGCAACAGACCGTAAGATCGAAGAAAAAGCGCCGGGATAAAGCATTGGTCGATGAAATTAGTGCAACGATAATTTTGCAGGACTATATGCGTTCGAACTAAGCCTGCCGTTCATCGATGTTTTTTTCATATTGTATCTGCTCATCGATTTTTTTGATCTACTCAACTAATTTTTAAGTTTCTCAAAACCTTCAAACCTACTTTTGGAGTAGTTAAATCTTAAATGCCCCAATCATGAAGATAAACTACACCATTTTGTGGCTCCTGCCACTGTTATCAATCTCCCTCATTACAGCACAGAATTGTCCCCAGACCCTGGGTGAGTCTTCTACAGATATTCTGGTTCATTTCAGAATTGACCAAGGCGACTGCGATGATTTTCCGTCATCGATTTATATCCAAGGCAGCTTGTTCGACAAGAAGTATTGTGATGCCACAGATCTCAAGTATGAATTGAATACGGGAGGACCAATTCCGAATTATGACACCTTCTCAGTGGATCTCGGATTTGGAGTTTGTGAATACCTTAACGGGGAAATAAGAAGAGAAACCCTGGGTGTAGAGAACATAACCGAAACCATAAATTCTTTACGGATTTATCCGAATCCGGTGTCTTCCGGAGATGAGATCAATATTAATTTCAATAGTAATATCGATGCTGAGATTATGATCTATGACCTGACGGGTAAACTTGTGATGAAAGACAATATTAGTAGTTCCAGTACTAAATCACTAAATATTTCTACCGTGAACAATGGGATTTATCTGCTGCAGATCGTGGCAGAAAATTCCGCAACCTCTCGTAAATTTGTTATTATGAGGTAAATTACTCTATTTAGTTATTGAAAGCTCCCCGGTTTCCGGGGAGTTTTTCAATAAAATCTCATCAAAAGTGACCGTAGCACGGTTCTTGTGTCCTAATTCTATAGAACTATATGTTATGATTAAAAATTACATTTTATTTATCCTGGGAATGATCTTTACCGCAGGTATGGCCAATTCTCAAAACTGTCCGAACAGCATTGGTACCCAAAGTACGGTGACCAGAGTACAATTCAAGATAACGTCTGGCACGTGTAATGACTATCCAGCGAATATTCTTATTGATGGAAGTACTTTTTCAAAGAGCAATTGCAACGGCACGAATTTATACTATGACCTGGTGCCACCCGATCCTGCCTTGTCGAGCCCGGATACATTTTCAGCAGATTTCGGATTTGGAATATGCACTTATGTGAACGGTGCATTACAAACCCTTTCGAACGAGAACGTTGAAGTAGCTCCTGAATTTGCATTGTTCCCCAACCCTGTGGATAAGAACGCTGTGTTAAATATAAAGTTCCGGAATTTGGTTAATGCCGGTATTTCGATATTCGACATGACCGGGAAGCAACTCTTAACCCGGGACTTAACAGCTCATGAAATTTTCCAGGTAAATCTCGGGAATTATGAGAATGGTATTTATCTGCTGAGGATTAAAATTGATGACAGAATTATGACGAGGAAAATAATTCTTCAGAAATAAAAACAAAGATGCCCGCAAGGGCATTTTTTTGTTACAATTAGATTGAAAAGCGGCAATAATTGTATTTTTGTGCCACGAAATTAAATTATGATTTATCCAATTGTAGCATATGGCGATCCGGTCTTGAGAAAGACCTGTAAAGCGATAACCAAAGATTATCCTGATTTAAAGGAGATTATCTCCGATATGTATGAGACCATGTATAGTGCTCAGGGTATCGGTCTGGCTGCTCCACAGATAGGCATCCCGATAAGACTCTTTATCGTTGATGCTTCGCCTTTCGCTGAAGATGAAGAATTTACCGAGGAGGAGCGAAAATATTTTGAAAACTTCAAGAAGACGTTTATCAATGCCAAAATGATTGATGAATCGGGTGATAGTTGGGCGTTTAATGAGGGGTGCCTGAGTATTCCTTTTATTCGAGAGGATGTTTTCCGGCAGCCAAAGATCAAAATCGAATACCAGGATGAGAATTTCAAAACCCAGATCGAGGAATTCGACGGTATGGTAGCCCGTATCATTCAGCATGAATACGATCATATAGAGGGTGTCCTCTTCACCGATAAACTTTCAAGTTTCAAGAAACGACTTATAAAATCGAAACTGGCAAGTATCGCCAAAGGAAATATCGATATCGATTACAAGATGCGATTTCCAAAACTGAAAAAAAGACGCTAAAAGAGCTATGGAAATAAGTCTAGAAAGAGTACTCGCCATTTCAAATAAGCCGGGACTTTATAAATTGGTAACACAAACCCGCTCCGGGCTGGTTGCTGAATCACTTACAGATGGAAAAAGAATAGCTGTGAGTCTTAGAAATAACCTCAGCTTGTTAAGTGAAATCGCCATTTATACCCTTACGGAAGACCTTCCCCTGAAAGAGGTATTTAAAAAGATCCGTGACAAGGAAAACGGAAAACTCACGGCCATCAGCCATAAGAGTTCTAAAGACGATATTGAAGAATATTTTTTTTCGGTTTTACCCGATTACGACGAAGACCGTGTCTATGCCAGCGATATTAAGAAAGTGATGCGCTGGTATAACATTCTTCAGGAAAATGATCTGCTTCATATACTTGATGAAACCTCCGACGAAGAGGAATAACACACGAGTACAGGACAATATAAAAGGGGAATTTCAATGAAATTCCCCTTTCTTAGTTTCGAAACTTTTTAAGTGTATAATTTTAAAATCCCTCTAAAATATGAAGAAAAAAGTTTCTTAAATCGCCCGCTGGCTATTCAAAGATAAATGGCCAAAACGGACTTTAGCAATGTTAATCGCTGTCTAATTTAACCAATAATTTATTAAACGATAGTGGATTATCATTTTTTTATTAACAATACATATGAAGGGATAGAATAGTTCGATAAACGAATTCCAAAGTTTACATTTGCATCGGTATGAAAAGAAAATCATGAGAGATTATACCCGCGAATTCAATCAAAATCTAAAACTGGCTACTCCGGTTATGCTCGGTATGCTGGGACATACCTTCGTCGGACTTATAGATAATGTCATGGTCGGGCAATTGGGTTCTGCGGAACTGGCAGCCGTTTCATTGGGCAATAGCTTTATTTTCATCGCGATGTCTCTTGGGATTGGATTTTCCACGGCCATTACACCGCTGATCGCTGAAGCCGATTCTGAGAATAATTTCATCAAGGGAAAATCTTCTTTTAAGCATGGCTTGTTTCTCTGCTCTATGCTGGGAATAGGTCTTTTTCTGCTTATGCTGATAATGAAACCTTTAATGGGATTACTCGATCAGCCTGAAGAGGTCGTAGCCCTCGCACGGCCCTATCTCGATATCGTCGCTTTTTCACTTGTTCCGTTGATAATGTTTCAGGCATTCAAGCAATTCGGTGACGGTTTATCGATGACCAAATACCCCATGTACGCTACACTGGCGGCCAATATTCTCAATGTGATCCTGAATTATTTATTGATATTCGGAAAATTCGGATTTCCCGAGTTGGGTATTGTAGGGGCAGCCATAGGAACTCTGCTGGCAAGGCTGATGATGTTGCTGCTGCTTTGGTTTTTACTCACGAAAAACCACAAATCGCGGGCGTACGTAATCAAGATAAAGGTATTTGACCTTCAAAAAAGAATGATAAGGAAACTGACTGCCCTGGGTCTCCCTAGTGCCATGCAAATGTTCTTTGAGATCGCCATCTTTACAGCTGCTATCTGGTTAAGCGGGCTCCTGGGTAAGAATGCCCAGGCAGCAAATCAGATCGCTTTGAACCTGGCGTCCATAACATTTATGGTAGCCATTGGTCTTAGTGTGGCTGCAATGGTAAGAGTTGGTAATCAGAAAGGCTTGCGGCAATTTGAAGATCTCAGGCGTATCGCACGTTCAATTTTTCTTTTAGGCTTGTGTTTCGCTCTGGTCTTTGCTCTTATTTTCATCGTGTTCAGGGAACAGTTACCAAAAATCTATGTCGATCTGGATGATCCTTTAAATTTCCGGGATACATCAAAGGTGGTTGCAATAGCTGCAAAATTATTACTGGCTGCCGGAATATTTCAATTGAGCGATAGTCTTCAGGTAATGGTCCTTGGTGCGTTACGCGGACTACAGGATGTGAAGATACCAACCCTCATAACATTTGTGTCTTATTGGATGGTGGGGTTTCCTATATGTTATTATTTGGGAAAAGAGGAGGCGATGGGCAGCTTCGGTATATGGATAGGTCTGCTTATTGGATTGACTACCGCCGGAATTTTATTGTACTGGCGATTTGAATATCTTACAAAACGCTTAATTTCGCAGAAATAAGACAAGCGATATGGGGTTTCCTAAATTTATACTTGGCGACAATACAGATTTTCCAGATGCGATCTTCGTGGTTCATACCGAATTTCCAAGATTCATAATTAATCTCCAGGATGATTCTATTGAATGGTTGGAGGAGTTCGACCGTCAGGAAGAGAAGGACCTGCTGGAGGAATCAGAACGATTGATACGGGAGGCCTCTGGCTTTTACGATCGCGAAGTGTCGCGTTATAACGAAGACAATTAAATGCTCGACAGCATACTTGAATACGACAAGGAACTATTTCTTTACCTGAACAACCTGGGCTCACCAGCCTGGGATGGTTTTTGGCTGGTGGTGACAAATAAATTCACCTTCATTCCTCTGTATTTGCTTTTACTCATTCTGATTTACCGAAAATTGGGCTTGAAATCCATGCTCCTGCTCCTGCCCGTAATAATAATCATGATAACCTTTACAGATCAGGTTACCAATCTCTTTAAACACGGATTTGAACGACCACGACCATGCAGGGATTCCGACTTGGCTGAACTCATGCGATTCGTTTCAGACCGCTGCGGACGATATGGCTTCTTCTCGGGACACTCCTCAAATTCGATGGCTGCCGCGGTTTTCGGAGGCCTGTTATTCAGACCATTCTATAAGTATCTGATATTCATACTGTTGTTCTGGAGTGCTGTTGTTGCCTATAGCCGTATTTATATAGGTGTGCATTTTCCCCTTGATATTTTCTTCGGAATGATCTTCGGAGCCCTATCCGGGTTCGTATTTTTTAGGATACAAAGGTATCTTCGGAACCGTTTTATCGTTTCCTGACCTTATACAGTTGATTGCGCAAGCGGGACTTGTGATTTCTGCTATCGGGTCCTGAAATGTTAAGATCGTAGGTTTCGATCAACTCGATTTCATAGAGCAAACCGATTTGATCGATCTCTTCTGAAGCAGGCTCTCCGGCAATCAACATGAATTCGGTTTCCGACGGATAGCGGATCTCATCGCCTATCTTTATCGAAGGAATACGGTCGCCATATTGCCATATCATCTCAGGTGAAACCCCATCCAATTTAAACAGCCTGAAACCGGAGGTTTCCAATTCCGTTTGTAATTCACTGATAGGGCTATAATTAGAGCTCTTGAGCATCCGGGAATAGGGCGTTATAAGAACAGCTGTCAAAACAACAAAACAGATCACCAGCAAAAGCGAATTGATCATTCTTCCCCGAATTAATTCTCTTAACTGTGCTATGGCAATTAACAGAAGAAGAACACAGATCATTCCGAAGACCATCCGGTTTATTTCGGTGTTCTTCAACAAAATATAACCGGCAATAGGTATTCCCAGACCGATAAGAGCGATGATCACGGCATTGAAATAGAGCGGGATCTTTTCAGCTTTGTTTTTCAATGAGGTCCATTCCGAATATATATATTTCAGATAAAATCCCGTGTTTAAGGCCAGAGGGATCAATACAGGCATCAGGTACCTGGATTTCTTTTCAGGTATCAGGGAAAGTAAAACCACCGATAAAATCGTCCAGTAAAACGTCAGCCGGTAGGCCTTCAGATCAGATACCCTTGATTTCATATAGGGATATATTAATCCCATAAGGGCCGGAATCGTCCAGATACCGCTTTGAACGAAGAAGTTCCAATAGTAGTATATCGGCCTGACGTTATAACTCAGCCAGTTTGAAGTTTCTTTTTCGGTGATGGCCTGAAATCCTGAGGGATCTGAAAGTCTGACGTAAAGGAACCACCACCCTCCAAAAATCAGGGCGATGACCAGAACCGTAATAAGAGCTAAGATCTTTTTTTGTATCGACCTGTAACGGTAACTCATCCCAAAGGCTATAAGGAAGGGCAAAAGCAGGGCATACAAGGCTATTGGTCCTTTCGATAATATAGACGCCCCGATGAAAACACCGGAAAAGCATGCATGTTTCCATCGAATAGCCTCACCTTCCAGCAAGATAAAAAGGTTAAATATTCCGAGGCACAAAAAACCATGGGCATAGATATCCCAGGGTGCTTCCGGTACAATAGCGGCGATATAAAAGGAGGTTATAGTTATCAGGCCGATAATTGATGACATGATTTGATCCCCGCTAATTCGCTTGCTGAAATAGTAGTTGAACAGGCCTATGGCCATTACCATCAATATCCCGGGAAGACGCAGGAAAATGAGCTGCTTCATTCCGAAGATCATCATGCTTAGCGCTGTTATCCATGTCGGTAACGGAGGTTTTTGATAGCGGGGCTCGCCATTCATGGTCGTGAGCAACCAGTTGCCATCATTAACCATTTCACGGGCGGTTATGAAATTTCGAGCTTCCATAATACTGACTTCCGGAAAAAAGAATACGACGCCAAGCATGAGCAAGGTCAGGACGATGATGGTGAGTGCCGGTTGTTTTTTAAATATCCCGAGCATTCTGCTTGTGCAAAAGGATTAAATTTCTGATGTAAATGACCGAACCGAGCAAATGACCTACAAAAAGGACCGGATCCAATCGTTTAATCGCGTAAATCAATATGAGCAGGGAGCCTGTTAAACTTAATAACCAGAATCCCATGGGTAGGGAAGAGGTCTTTCGGTATTCAGAATAGAGCCATTGATATACGAACCTCAAAGTAAATACCAGTTGTGAAATAATGCCTAACCATAGCAGCCAGAACGGGATGGCCTCGTTCCTGAACAACAAGTCTGTATCAATAATATTATTATTGAAATAATATATAACGACTGCAGATGGAAATAACAGTAGAAACCACCGGAAACCCCAGTGTATTTTAACCCATTGTTTCTGCAACTGAAGATTTCTTATATAGATGAAATAAGTAAGCGTTTGACCCAGCATGATTGCAAAATCATTCCTGAGATACCCATAGATGAACAATAAGAAGGACGCTATCAGGCTTAATACCCAAAACAACGAAGGCGTCATTACCCGTTTTTGTCTTTCCGAAGTAATCCATTGAACGATGAGTCTTGACGAGAAAAGTATCTGCGCCAGAAATCCGATGCTATATATCAGCCAGTCGCTCATTAGCCCTTTTTAGCCACGGTGTAATTGATATATTTCCGTTTCATCCATAAATAGGCGAAGCAGTCGGAAAGCGGTCCGAGTAATCTGTTCCAGAGTCCGTATTTAGCCGTTCCTGCAATACGGGGATAATGCCGTACAGGAATTTGAATGATCCGCCCATTCTGAAGCAAAATCATGGCCGGTAAAAAACGGTGCAGACCCTTGAACATAGGAATTCGTTTGGCATATTCGGTTTTAATAACCTTGAGCGGACAACCGGTATCGTCCATGCCGTCATGGGTAAAGGCCCGCCTGATCCCATTGGCGATCTTTGACGACATGTTCTTGACAAACGTGTCCTTGCGATCGGCACGCACACCCGTAACCAGTTCGTGATCGTCAATATGTTCGAGCAAAAGGTTAAAATCTTCAGGATTGGTCTGCAAATCGGCATCGATATAGGCCACCAGCTCTGTTTCGGTATGATCGAATCCGGCTTTTATCGCCGCACTCAATCCGCGATTCTCTGCGAATTGAATAAACGAAAAATCCTGCTGCCGGTTACAAATATCTTCAATCAGGGCCTGGCTGTTATCAGCTGATCCATCATTGACGAACAACACACAACTGGGAACTGAAGCCTTGTTGAGATATGCCGATAGTTCGGTTTCAACTCTCTCGAGATTCTCTTCCTCGTTGTAAACGGGAATGACGATGGTCATG
>JABDPL010000060.1 GCA_013042825.1 Flavobacteriaceae bacterium
GTATATGGCTGTATTTTGATCGGCTCTTGTCCTGAAGGCATTGCGTTCGAGGTTGCTGCCGTCTTCAAGAAAATATTCACTCTCTACACTTTGGTTGCGCCTGTAGTCGTATAATGTTGCGTGACCGTTAACGATCAACCTGGAGTTGTTTTTTTTAAACCTATGCTCATAATCAACATTAAAGCCCATATTGTGTTTCAGGTCCCTGGACAGGTTATTCGCATTGAACGAAGCAAATGAATCTGGCAGAGCCGGGTCTATTTGGGTGTTATTCCGCGTGAGATACTTAAAATAAGGCAGAAAAAGCATATTTGATGATATGCTCAATCTATCATGTTCACCCAGGTCGGCGTCAAAGTTGAAATTCACCGTATGTGTATCAGACCAGGTATTCCTATCGATCAGGGATCTCCAGGTATTATCCGGGTAAAAGACCTCTTCCCTATTAACACGGTCGATCTTTTGATCATTATAGCTATAATTTAGAAAAAAACTAAGGGTTTCATTCTTCAGGAATTGTGATGTTCCCATACTATATTTAGGGAATACGCCCTGAATAAAACGGCCGAATACACTACCCTGATAACCGGTAATAAGGTTTTTGAGCATCACGATATTGATTATCGTACCGCTATCGGCGTCGTAGCGGGCAGATGGATTGGTAATGACCTCAACCGACTGAATAGTTGAAGCCGATGTTCCCTCGAGAAGCTGAATGATGTCGCTGCTGTTCAGGTTGACCTTTCTGTCGTTTATATAAAATTCAGGATTTGAATTCTTAACCGTGATATTATTCCCAAGGACAAGGACACCAGGAGTCCTGTTTATGACCTCCATGACATTTCCTTCGCTCAATGCCGTGCTCTGAACATTAAAAACAAGCCGGTCGGGTTTTCTTGTTAAGGTGGGTTTTTTTACAGTAATCTCAACTTCGGAAAGGGTTTCGGCGGCTTCAACCAGGATAACAGGTGTAAGGACCCGGTTTTGTGTGAGTTCGATTTGTTGTTCCACCTCTTTGTATCCGATAAAACTTACCCGTATTATATATGTTCCCAAAGAAACCGATTCGATTGTGTATGCGCCCTCATCATCTGTTGTCGTTCCCGAAATAATGGATTCGTCATCCGTGCTGAGAAGGATGACATTGGCATAGGCTACGCCGCGATTTTCTTCATCAATAACCCGGCCCTCAATCGTAAATGTTTGAGCCAAAGCAAGAGGCGAAAACAACAGGCATCCTATGATTAGTATAAATCGAGAAATAATAAGGGTCTTTTGTTATTGTCTTTACAAACATAGGACATTTAATGAATTATTTATTACGGATATTCCGCAATTGATCAACTTCTCGGGCCTGAAACAGCCTGTATTTCATCATTTTTTTGTTTTGGTAAATTAAATTTAAGCCCGAGAAAAATCCGTACTTTTGCACTCAATCCTAAATGCTGGCATGAGCGGACGAAAGAACATCCGGAATTTTTGCATCATTGCGCACATCGATCACGGTAAAAGTACCCTGGCCGACAGGTTGCTCGATTTTACCGGTTCCGTCAATGAGCGGGAACGGCAGGATCAGTTGCTGGATAATATGGACCTGGAACGCGAACGTGGGATCACCATTAAATCACATGCGATCCAGATGGAATTTACCTTCAAGGGTGAGGACTATATATTGAACCTCATAGACACACCAGGACATGTCGATTTTTCGTATGAAGTGTCGCGGTCTATCGCGGCCTGCGAAGGAGCGCTGCTCGTGGTTGATGCCGCCCAAAGCATACAGGCCCAAACTATTTCGAATTTATACCTTGCACTGGAAAATGATCTTGAGATCATTCCTGTTCTAAACAAGATTGATCTGCCCAGTGCGAATCTCGAGGAAGTGACCGATGATATTGTTGATCTACTGGGGTGCGAACCGGAGGAAGTTATTCCGGCCAGCGCTAAGACCGGCCTGGGTATTGACGAAATTCTCGAAGCTATTATCTCCCGTATTCCTGCGCCTGACGGCGATGAAAACGAGCCACTACAGGCTTTGATTTTTGATTCTGTATATAATCCCTTCCGTGGGGTTGAGACCTATTTCCGGGTGATCAATGGCTCAATCAGAAAAGGGCAGCACATTAAATTCGTGGCCACAAACAAATCCTACTTTGCTGATGAGGTTGGAACCCTGAAATTAAATAAAGCCCCAAAGGATAAGATAAGTGCTGGGGATGTTGGTTATCTTATAACAGGAATAAAAGATGCGAGAGAGGTAAAGGTTGGTGATACGATTACCGATTCTAAAAATCCGACCTCAAACGCTATTGAAGGTTTTGAAGACGTAAAACCCATGGTCTTCGCGGGCATATATCCCGTAGATACCGACGATTACGAAGAGTTGCGAAATTCCATGGAAAAATTACAGCTTAATGATGCCTCCCTTGTCTTTACTCCGGAAAGTTCTGCAGCACTGGGTTTTGGATTTCGCTGTGGATTCCTCGGAATGTTGCACCTCGAGATCATTCAGGAACGTCTTGAGCGTGAATTCGACATGACCGTTATTACTACCGTTCCCAATGTTAGTTATCAGGCATATACCAAGAAAAATCCTGAACAGGTCGTGATTGTGAATAACCCAACAGACCTGCCGGAAACCTCAACTCTTGAATATGTTGAAGAGCCCTATATCAAAGCGACCATTATCACCAAATCCGATTTCGTGGGAAATGTGATGTCGCTTTGCATCGATAAGCGCGGCAGCATAACGAATCAAACCTATCTCACCCCCGAACGTGTTGAACTGTCTTTTGATATGCCTTTGGCCGAGATTGTATTCGATTTTTACGACCGCTTGAAAACGGTGTCAAAAGGATATGCTTCTTTTGATTATCATCCCCTCGGCATGCGAAAATCAAAGCTGGTTCGGGTTGATATTCTTCTGAACAGCCAGCCGGTTGATGCTTTGTCTGCTCTGGTACATGCTGATAATGCTTATAATATCGGAAAGAAAATGTGCGAGAAGCTGAAGGAACTAATTCCGCGTCAGCAATTCGACATTCCAATCCAGGCCGCCATTGGTGCCAAGATCATCGCCAGGGAAACCATCAAAGCCCTGAGAAAAGATGTTACAGCCAAATGTTATGGCGGAGATATTACCAGAAAACGAAAACTTCTCGAAAAGCAAAAGAAGGGTAAAAAACGCATGCGTCAGGTTGGAAACGTAGAAATTCCACAGCAGGCTTTTATGGCCGTACTTCGTCTTAATGATTAATGCTGTCTGTGAATCCTGTTTATGCCCCGGCTGTTAATCGACGGAATTAATTGCCGAGTGAAGAAGGCGCAGTAAGGGCTTCCTGAATTTATACAGAAACCTTTTTCAATGATTCGATGTCTATGGGTTTGCCGAGGTACACCAGCTTTGAGCCTCCATCAATCCAGCTTTGTGCGGACTCTCCTATTGAAGATATTATGTGCAGTTCGCCGGAACTGTCCTTGATAAATAGCGGAACGATGTCAGGATCCTTACTAACCAGTTCGAGCATTTCAACTGTTTGATC
>JABDPL010000016.1 GCA_013042825.1 Flavobacteriaceae bacterium
ACAATGACCTGGGCGCCTCTTCTGATCTGTTTGGCTTGCTCGCTTATGCTTGCTCCGCCATAAACCGGGGCGATGTTCAGCCCTTTGTAATATTTACCGTAATGTTTGATTTCATTGGTGATTTGCAAACAAAGTTCGCGGGTTGGTGCGAGCACCAGAGCCTGGGTGGTCCTGCTGTTAACATCGATCTGTTGTAATATGGGGAAACCAAATGCTGCGGTTTTTCCGGTGCCTGTTTGGGCCAGGGCAACCAGGTCTTTAAATGAGTTGGTTAAAACGGGAATGGCCTTTTCCTGTATTTCTGTAGGGGTTTCAAACCCGAGATCTTTAATGGCCAATAGAAGATTCTCTTCCAGGCCGAGATCGGCGAATGTTGTCATTTTGAATTGTAAGTATTCGATTATGTCATGTGTGTTACATGAGAAGCGAATCGACATACTTAAACCTAAATCTTCCGGTAACACTATCCTCACCCTGAGGAAAAGGTTGCAAATATAGGGTTTCTAAGGATATGGAAACTCAAATTAAACAATAAGTTTGAACGGGCAGTTATAAGGGCAGGGACTTTCTGACAGAGCATTTTTCTTTAAAATGACTACATTTGATTCAAAGCCAAACTACCTGGCCTATTAAATTAAAATAGTCTTATCCTGATGAGGGTTATTCAATTTGTATTCACCATTGCAGTCATTCTGGTGTTTTCTGCCTGCAGGAATTCTGAAAGAATTGAACCGAATATAACCCGTGTACAGCAAACTAAAGAGCAATTCCGTCCGCATTTCCATTTCACCCCAGAGGAAAAATGGATGAATGATCCAAACGGATTGGTTTATCATAATGAATATTATCACCTCTTTTATCAATATTATCCGGATAGTACCGTTTGGGGCCCCATGCACTGGGGACATGCCCGAAGCAAGGACCTCCTGAAGTGGGAGCACCTGCCCATAGCGCTTTATCCTGACAGTCTAGGCTATATCTTTTCCGGTAGTGCTGTGGTAGACAAAAAGAACACAGCCGGTTTTGGTAAAGATGCCATGGTGGCTATTTACACCTATCATGATCCGGTCGGGGAGAAGGCAGGCGCAATCGATTTTCAAACCCAGGGCATTGCCTACAGCAATGATGACGGAATGACCTGGACAAAGTACAGCGGCAATCCTGTTATTCCTAATCCAGGCATTCGTGACTTTCGTGACCCCAAGGTCTTTTGGAATGACGAAAAAGGAATTTGGCAAATGGCCCTGGTGGCTGGTGATCATGTGATCTTTTATGAATCTTCCGACCTTAAATCATGGATTAAGCTGAGTGAATTCCGTTTTGAAGATGATGAGGATCTGGGGGTATGGGAATGCCCTGATCTCTTTAAACTTCCGGTGGAGGGATCTTTCGAAGAAAAATGGGTACTGATTATAAGTCATGGAACAGGAGCACCAAATGGCGGGTCAGGCACGCGTTATTTTATAGGTGAATTCGATGGCACAACTTTTATAACCGAACAAACCGCCAGTAAATGGATCGACTACGGTACAGACAACTATGCGGGAGTCACCTATAACGATGCCCCTGCTAATAACAGGATATTTATCGGTTGGATGAGCAATTGGGCCTATGCTATTTATACACCAACAAAACGATGGCGAAGTGCTATGACCTTGCCGAGGACGCTTACGCTGCATAAAGAAGGTAATACATATTATCTCAAGAGTAAAGTTATTGATGGCTATAAAGTATTTCTTGAATCCATTGCCAGTGAAGGCGAAACCGGAGATTTCGAAAGTGAGTTTTTACAACGATCACACATGAGTTTCCAGGTGTCATTCGACTCAGACCTCAAGCTGGAGATCGGTAATCAGTTTAAGGAAAGATTTACTTTCGGCTATTTGAAGGATAAAGGTATCTTTTATACCAACCGCAGCAGATCGGGAATAGTTGATTTTAACGAAAGCTTTACGAATCCATCTCCACAGCTCATGAAGATCGGAGACCGGAATACCCTGAACATTGAGCTTTTTATAGACTCCTCTTCGATAGAGATTTTTATCGATGAAGGCCGCTATGTAATGACCAACCAGGTCTTTCCTGAAAATCCATATACGACGCTGCGGGTATTATCGCAGAACACCGCAATTTCCGGGTTTAAAGCCGAACGGATTGAAAGTACCACTAAATAAACATCATGAATAACAGAAAACTGTTTTATTGGAGTATAACTGTAGCACTTGCCGGATTTCTTTTCGGATTTGATACAGTGGTAATTTCGGGGGCGGACAAAGCCCTTTCGGAAATGTGGGCCGGCAATAAACTATTAGGTGACTCAGATGCCTTTCATGGGATTGTGGTCATGTCCTCAGCCTTATGGGGCACGGTATTAGGCGCGATTTTCGGGGCCTGGCCGACTAACAAATGGGGAAGAAAAAATACGTTGCTTCTTATAGGAGTCCTCTATGCTGTATCGGCTATTGGGTCTGCAGTTGTCAGCGATCCCTATACATTTGCGATCTTCAGATTCATAGGCGGAATTGGCGTAGGTGCATCAACTATTGCCGCACCGGCCTATGTGTCTGAAATAGCGCCACCTAAGCAACGCGGCCGATTAGTGGCCTTGTATCAATTCAATATCGTGTTTGGAATTCTCCTGGCCTTCGCTTCCAATTTTGTAATAAGTGAACTTGTTCAGCAATCGGCATGGCGATGGATGATTGGGGTGGAAGCTATTCCAGCTGTAATCTATACCTTAATGGTGATTGGCATTCCACGTAGTCCGAGATGGCTGATCCTTCAAGGGAGGACCGATGAAGCGATCCCGGTTCTAAAAAAGCTTAATCCGGAGGCCGATCCTCAAAAGCTTATTGACCAACTCAATAAAGAACGCAGCGAACAAGCAGTCGGGGAATCGGTGTTTATAAAAAAATACCGAAAACCATTGCTCCTTGTTTTGGCCATTGCTGCATTTAATCAATTCTCAGGTATCAATGCATTCCTGTATTATTCCCCACGGATATTTGAATTGGCAGGACTGGAGAAAAGTTCCGCTTTGATGGGCACCATTGGGGTGGGCGCAGTAAACCTCATATTTACCCTTGTTGGCATGGCGCTTATCGATAAATTAGGAAGGAAACAACTCATGTATATGGGATCTCTTGGATACATAATATCACTTGCGTTGGTGACCTATGCCTTTTCTACGGAATGGCTCGGGTTGCATATACCGGTCTTTTTCTTTTTATTCATAGCCTCACACGCTATTGGTCAGGGAGCCGTGATATGGGTATTTATTTCTGAAATTTTCCCGAATCATTTAAGGGCCCAGGGACAAGCCGTAGGCAGTTCCACCCATTGGGTGTTGGCCGCCTCCATACCGGCATTGGTTCCTTTATTGTTCGCGAAGATCGGTCCTCCTGTGGTATTCGGGTTCTTTGCCTTTATGATGGTCCTTCAATTGCTCTGGGTCTATGCCGTTATGCCTGAGACCAAGGGCGTGCCATTGGAAGAATTGAGTAAAAAATTATCTGGTGATGACTAAGTCGATCGTATGTTTTGGTGAAGTGCTCTGGGATGTGTTCCCAACGCATAAAAAAATTGGTGGCGCCCCGCTGAATGTGGCCTTAAGGCTACATGCGCTCGGAGCTGATGTGTGCATGATCAGCAGTATTGGAAATGATGAACTGGGAGAGAAACTTCTTGAATTTGTCAAAGGTCGCGGACTTGATCATAAGGCCATTCAAATTAACGAGCAATTTAAAACCGGAAAGGTCAAGGTTATGCTTGATGCTAAAGGTTCAGCCACTTACGACATCATGTTTCCCAGGGCCTGGGATCATATAGCCCTTTCCGAAGAAAATAAGAACCTCGTTTGCAAGTCTGATGCCATGGTTTTTGGAAGCCTTGTAGGCCGCGGTGAGACCTCCAGGGACACCCTGTATGACTTGTTAAAACTGGCGCCCTACAAGATCTTCGATATTAACCTGAGAGAACCCTATTATACCCAGGGCAGTCTTGAACACCTGATGCGGGAAGCTGATTTTATCAAGTTCAATGATGACGAGTTATTTGAGATCGCTGGGGAAATGGGATCGAAATACAATTCCATAGAACAGAATATCAGATTTATTTCTGAAGTTACGAATACAACCCGCGTTTGTGTGACCAAAGGTCAACACGGTGCCGTCCTGCTCTATGACCAAAAATTCTATTACAACAGTGGTTATCTGGTAAAAGTAGTTGATACCGTAGGTGCCGGGGATTCCTTCTTGGCGACATTAACCTATTATCTGCTCAATGGCGAAGACCCTCAAAAGGCCGTTGATTATGCTTGTGCTGTCGGGGCGCTGGTAGCACAAAATGAAGGCGCGAACCCTGATATTTCTGCCGAGGAGATCGAGCGTTTTGTTAATCCTTATTCCTGATAAGACGAACTTGATTCCCTCCATTGATAACGCATTGAATTTTATTCCTATTTTAGTGTCGCTAACTGATAAGACTTAACACTATGCTTTCTGCTATTTCCTTTATTGGGTTCACCGGGCTTGTGGCCTTGATCGCATGGCTTTCCACGCGTAAAACTGACGAAAGTACCGCAGACGGATTTTATCTAGGCGGTCGCTCGCTAGGCGCGGTTACCATTGCCGGATCATTGCTTCTCACCAATCTTTCCGCCGAACAGATAGTGGGTTTGAATGCCAATGCCTTTTCAGAAGGACTAATGGTGATGGCCTGGGAAACCCTTGCGGCTATTGCTATCATTTTTGCAGCCATTTTTCTCTTGCCCAAATACCTGAGCTCGGGCATCACGACCATTCCGGAATTTATCGAGGCCCGCTTCGACCATCATACAAAATCATTGCTCTCGCTCTTGTTCCTGGCAGCATACGGGATCGTGCTCTTGCCAACCGTGTTATATTCAGGGTCACTTGCATTCAGCACTATGTTCGATCTTCCGGAAACTTTAGGCCTTGGCCAATGGCCGGTGATCTGGATATGCGTCTGGAGTATCGGAATAATCGGTATTATCTATGCGATCTTTGGTGGTCTGAAAGCAGTAGCCGTTTCCGACTTGGTTAATGCCATTGGGTTATTGATCGGTGGATTATTGATCCCGATTTTCGCCTTGCGGATAATAGGCGATGGAAATATCGGACAAGGTTTATCAACGCTTTGGGAAAGTCACCCCGATAAGTTTAAGATGCAAGGCGCCGTTGATTCTTCTATTCCCTTCGGAACGGTTTTTACCGGGATGATGATTGCCCAGATCTACTATTGGGGCACTAACCAATCTATCCTCCAAAGGGTATTTGCCGCAAAGAACCTGAAAGAAGGCCAGAAGGGGATGATGCTTGCTGCACTGGTGAAATTCCTGATCCCTGTGGTCGTTGTTCTTCCTGGAATACTGGCCTGGCATATTTTTGGTGACAGCCTTGAAAATGCAGACCAGGCTTATCCGGCCTTGGTTAAAGAGGTACTCCCGGCAGCTTTTATGGGCTTTTTCGCGGCGGTATTATTTGGTGCCGTATTGAGTTCATTCAATAGTCTGCTGAATAGTAGCGCAACACTTTTTGGATTTGACCTCTACAAAGAATATTTCAGAAAAGATGCTACCGGGCCTCAGACGGTAAGGGCAGGTAAAACTTTCGGGTTGATACTCGGACTGATTTCCATGACCATAGCGCCTTTTATCATTTATGCACCAGATGGCTTATTCCAATATATTCAAACCGCTCTTGGCAGTTTGAGCACACCTATCCTGGCTGTGGTCCTTACAGGTGTCTTTACCAAAAAAGTGCCTGCAATAGGCGCCAAGATCGTTATGATTGGAAGTGTGACGCTATATTTGATCAGCCAGATGATTATTGGCCCCATATTCGTTGAGAATGCGCTTGCAGAGGCGGCAGCCAGTGGAATAACAGATCCTGATGCCTTAAGCATTATTGAAGCTGAGGCCTATCCACATTACCTGCATGTCATGGGGATGCTGTTTGTGCTTAACGTTATTTTCATGATCATTATGTCAAAAGTTAAGCCGAAAACCGATGAATACAAGCCAAAACTCACCGATGCTATCGATACAACGCCATGGAAGTATACCATCGTTGCTGGAATTGTAATCGCAGCATTAGTGATCAGTACATATGTGATCTTCAATTAAACCGAAGAATTGGGCATGAAAAGGACCTGGTGGAAAGAGGGCGTAGTCTATCAGATCTATCCGAGATCCTATATGGATTCAACCGGCAACGGCATTGGCGATATCCCGGGGATCATCAGCAAGCTTGATTATATAAAATCCCTTGGAGTCGATATCATCTGGCTATGCCCGGTTTATGAATCCCCTAATGATGATAATGGCTACGATATCAGTGACTATCGCAAGATTTCGGATGAATTTGGAGGTGACACGGCATTTGACGAGCTCTTGTCTGAAATGCATGCCAGGGGATTAAAACTGGTCATGGACCTGGTAGCCAATCACTCCTCCGATGAACACCGTTGGTTTGAGGAATCCAGGAAATCAAAAGACAGCCCTTATCGGGATTATTATTTCTGGAAACCGGGCAAAAACGGTCAGCCGCCCAACAACTGGACCTCATTTTTTAGCGGCAGTACCTGGCAGTATGATGAATTAACAGATGAGTACTTTCTTCATTTATTCACTAAAAAACAACCCGACCTGAACTGGGAGAATCCTAAAGTGCGGCAGGAGATCTATGATATCATGCACTATTGGTTCAGAAAGGGTGTTGACGGTTTCAGAATGGACGTGATCTCTCTTATTTCAAAGCAACTCCATTTTCCTGACGCTCAAAACCCGGAGAATTATAACAAGACGATTAATGCACACTATGCCAATGGGCCGAGGATACACGAGTACCTGCATGAGATGCATGAAGAGGTATTGAGTAAATACGACATTATGACCGTTGGAGAGGGGCCTGGAATCAACCTGGATAATGGCCCGTTATATGTTGATGAAGACCGGAAGGAACTCCATATGGTCTTTCATTTTGACCATATGTTCATCGATAATGGCCCGGGAGGCAAGTATGATCCAATAGATTTAAATTTCATCAGGTTCAAGGAGGTATTTAGCCTCTGGGATAAACGGCTTAAGAAACAAGGCTGGGGAAGCATTTTCCTGGGCAACCATGATTTTTCCCGTATGGTTTCCCGATTTGGAAATGATAAGGCATTCAGGGAGGATTCAGCAAAAATGCTGGCCATGTTATTGCTAACCATGAGAGGCACGGTTTATATCTACCAGGGGGATGAGATAGGTATGACCAATGTAGCTTTTCCTTCTATTGAAGAATATAACGATGTAGAAACATTAAACAGCTGGAAGGAAGCAGAAGCCAACGGACGGGATATGAACGCATTTTTAAAGCTCGTTCACAAGCAAAGCCGGGATAACGCCCGGACACCCATGCAATGGGATGACTCAGTTCATGCGGGTTTCACATTGGCCGAACCCTGGCTAAAGATTAATCCGAATTATAAGACGATCAATGTCGCATCAGAAGAACGGGATGATAATTCCATTTTAAATTTCTACCGGAAGATGATCGCCTACAGAAAATCGGATGATTGCCTCGTCTACGGCGATTACCTGGACCTGGCCCCTGAGGATTCATGTCTTTTTGCCTATGCCCGTTGGAATGATCAGAATAAATATCTGGTTCTTCTGAATTTCTCAGATTCAGATTATGCAGTTCCATCGGATATTGATACAACTGGGTATGACTCCGCAATTTCGAATATGGACGGATTTAACGGAAAGATTCTTCAACCCTGGCAGGGCGTGGTCTTGAAAAAACAGTCTTAGGAATCGAGCCAACCCACGGATCGTTTAACTGCCTTTTTCCAATATTTTAAAACGGATTGAGTATACTCCCGCACTTTTTCATCCGGATTGAATTGCCGATCAGAGGCCCAATGCAATTTTAACTGCTCTGTGGAGGTATAAAACCCAACAGCCAGGCCGGCTAAATAGGCCGCCCCTAAAGCCGTTGTTTCCTGGATATTTGAGCGCACCACAGAGAATTCGAAGAGATTGCTTTGTATTTGCATCAGCAGATCATTTGCCGCTGCACCGCCGTCTACCCGGAGTTCAGTGCAGGCCTGGCCGGAATCCTGCTCCATGGCTTTTACGATGTCAAAGACCTGGCAGGCGATCCCTTCAAGGGTTGCCCTGGCCATATGACCAGCATTCGATCCTCGGGTAAGTCCGAATATCGAACCTCGGGCATAGGGATCCCAATACGGGGCGCCCAGCCCGGTCAGGGCCGGTACAAAAACCACACCTCCGTTGTCTTCAACCGACAGGGCTAAAGTTTCTATTTCTTTTGCATCATCTACAAGCTCAAGTCCGTCACGAACCCATTGCACAGCTGCTCCTCCAATAAAGACGCTGCCCTCCAGCGCATAATGAGTTTTCCCGTTAATAGACCAGGCTACGGTGGTGAGAAGGTTGTTCTTAGAGCGCACCGGAATATCACCGGTATTCATCAAAAGAAAGCAACCGGTTCCGTAGGTGTTTTTGGCCATACCCGGTTCTATGCACATTTGTCCGAACAAGGCCGCCTGTTGGTCACCGGCAATTCCGGCGATGGGGACAATATCCCCAAAAATTTCGGGGTCGGTATGGGAGAGAACAGCACTGTTTTCGCATATCTCCGGCAACATCTTTTCAGGAATTCCAAAGAGATCGAGCAGTTCAGGATCCCATTGGAGAGTATGGATATTAAATATCATGGTCCGGCTGGCATTGGAGACATCGGTCAGGTGCGATTTCCCTCCGCTGAGGTTATACACCAGCCAACTGTCAATGGTTCCGAAACAGAGTTGTCCCAATTCCGCTTTTTCCCTAACGCCCTCAACATTATCGAGTATCCATCTGACTTTGGAGGCCGAGAAATACGCATCAACCACCAGGCCTGTCTTTTCTTTGATCAGGTCTGCATACCCCTTAGCCACAAGTTCATCGCAATATCCGGCTGTCCTGCGGTCTTGCCATACAATGGCATTATAAACAGCCTCTCCAGTTTGCCTGTCCCAGACAACAACGGTCTCACGTTGATTGGTAATGCCTATGGCCGCTATCTGTGAGGTAATGATATTGAGTTTTTGCAGAGCCCCTTTCATGGTTTGCAGCTGTGAATTCCAGATCTCCCTGGGATCATGCTCTACCCATCCCGGTCTGGGATAGATCTGTTCGAAGGCAATTTGGGCACTGGAACAAATTCCTCCCGACCGATCAAACAGAATGGACCTGCTCGAAGTGGTTCCCTGATCAATTGCCAAAATATATTGCTCTGCCATCGGTTTTAATTTACAACATACTTTTCCGCCATAGTTTTGAATGTCTCACACTGCCTATTTATCCAGGTTTTATCCTTTTGCATTTCTTTTGCCATGCAGCCGGCTACCTTTTCAACTGATTCGATTGCAGCGGCAGCATCCAGAAATAGCAGCCTAATCCTGCGGGCCAATACATCCTCAACGGTTCGTGCCATCTCATATTGTACGGCCCAAACAACCTGGCTTAGACGATATCCGTAATCCGGATGAATCAGTTCTTTGAGTTCAGGGCGATTGGATTCAAGTTCAAGAATACCCTTGGCGTCGGATCCGTAAATCGCGAGTCCGTTTTGATGGATTTCCTTGGAATTCCCGTGAATGGCCAGATTTCTTGTTTTGCATGGTTTTGGCTCGAGCCCTGCTTCTTTAATGGCGGTATCTACAACCTCTTCGGCCATCTTCCTGTAGGTGGTCCATTTTCCACCGAGAATCGATAATAAGCCGGATTCGGAAATAAGGACCTGATGCCCACGGGATATCTCCTTGGTGTTCGACTTATCACCTTCCGGGGCAACCAACGGGCGTAAGCCTGCAAAAACCGATTGAACGTCTGATCGTAAGGGTTTCTTGGTAAGATATTTACCAGCGGTTTGCAAAATAAAATCGATCTCCTTATCAAAGGCGATGGGTTCGTAAATCGGTTTTTTGATAGGGGTATCTGTGGTCCCCAGAACTACTTTATTATGCCATGGAATAGCAAACAGGACACGGCCATCGCTGGTTTTTGGGATCATTAAGGCGTCTTTTCCCGGAAGAAATGAACTGTCGACAACCAAATGTATACCCTGGCTGGGCACGACCTTTAAGGCTTTCTTTTTGCGGCCGTTCAGCTTCAATATCTTATTGGCAAAAACACCGGTAGCATTAACCACGACCTTTGAATTGATCTCTAATTCTTGAGCGGATTCCTGGTCCCTGACCTTTACCCCTGATAACCGGCCGTGTTGATCCTTGATCACATCGATCACCTTCATGTGGTTGATCACTGTAGCTCCATGATCAACGGCAGTCTGGGCAAGGTTTATGGCCAGCCGGGAATCATCAAACTGTCCGTCTCTGTATATAACACCACTTTTCAACTCATCCGGGCGTAAAGTCGGTATTCGAGATAAGGTTTTTTTAGATCCGATCAGGCTAGATTTCCCAATGCTCAATCGTCCGGAAAGCAGGTCATAAACCTTCAATCCTATACCGTAGAAGGCCCCGTCCCAAAGGCTATAATTCGGAATTACAAAATCAAGGCTTTTGAATAAATGGGAGGCATTCCTGGCGAGTAAACCACGTTCACGTAAGGCTTCAATAACTAATTTTATATTGCCCTGGGCCAGGTAACGCACGCCTCCATGAACTAGTTTTGTGCTTCTGCTTGAGGTGCCTTTTGCGAAGTCGACACCTTCGAAAAGAACGGTCTTATAGCCCCGGCTTGCAGCATCTACTGCAACACCGAGTCCGCTGGCTCCTCCGCCGATAACAAGAACATCCCATTCGGTATTCTGTTTTATCGACTGAAGCATTTCCTCTCTTTTCATAGCACTTCATAAAGATTTAGGAGCAAATTTAAAAAAGGTCTTCCGGTTCTGTCAATTCATTTAATTCATCGATCAATTTTTTTTCAAGTAAGGACAGACCGTATTGATAAGAGGCATTCATCCATCCAAAGCCCTCCTGGGTGATATATTCAAAATCGGTCCCTACATTTCCATATTCCGCAAATACCTTATGCGTGGCCTCTACTACATCATATTTCTCCGGAATGGTTCCGTTATAATCCACGGCATTCCTGGTGATCATATATAGCCAGCGATAGATCAATTCCTGTGCTTCAGCATGGTAGCCATAGTTATCTAAACCACGCCAGATCATCATTTGGTGCGGAGCCCATCCATTGGGGTAGTCCCATTGCCGTTGGGGCCTTCGAGCCGAGATTTTCCCACGGCTTTCTTCTGAACATCCCGCTATACCTCCTTTTTCCTTTAGTAAGGGCAAGGCATTTTTAACAAGGAACTCCGCCTGTCTTGGTGAACACATCTTTGCCCACATAGGAGTAAGGGTGGTGGCCGAAACGAAGTTAGTCTTACCTTCTTTTTTCATGTCGTAGTCGAAATACATGCCCTTTGCGGCATCCCAAAGCATGTTATCGGCGGCCTGTTTCCTTTTCTCAGCCTGTTCATGCCAGTATGCCGAAGTATGCGATTCGAATTCACCGTTGAACTCCTCCCTGATGATATGGGCAAAATCGGTCTCATACTTATACAACATGGCGTTGAGCTCCACAAGGATCAGATCGGCGCAGTTGCCATCGATACGATAAGAGGTATCGTGGCCGGATTCGCGAACACTTCGGTCATGGAGAAAGTAAAGATCAAGCTCGGGTTCTTTTATTTCTCCTGAATCGTATTTCAGGATGAAATCCTCAACAGTCATCGAATATTTTTCGGCGTATGGCTTTAAGACAGAATCGAAATGACCTTTTTCGCATTCCGGGGGAATGCCAATACCTTCGGCCAGATATCTGTTCAAACCCCTTGGGGTGAGGCGTTTTCCTTCTGCCATCCAAACGGTTTCGTATTCCTTTATCGCGGTTCTTAAATGCGATTTCAACCAGTCTTTATCAGCGGTTTTTTCATAAACCTCCAGGATCAGACTGGAATAAAAAGGCGGTTGGGTACGCGTTAGATAATACGATCGATTCGCATTCAGGATCTTGCCATAGTGTTCGATCTCGTATTGAAAATTGTCGGCCATTGCTTTAGCAAGGGGCACCTTTCCATCAATAAGCAGTCCCACCGATTCGAAATAGCTGTCCCAGCCATACATTTCATTGAAACGTCCGCCGGGAACTACGAAGGGTACGCCCTGTATTTTTCCGCCGGAAAAATTTAGCCGAAGGGCCAGTATACCCGGCGCATTATTTATGCGTTTTACATATTCCGGAGTAATCTTCTCCGGAAGTTTTATGGTTTTTATGGAATAGTTCGATTCCAGATTTTTATAATAATTGAAGGCCTGATCATCTTCAAAGGGGACATATATCCGCAGAACATCGGAAGCCAGGCTTTCATTTTTGGTGTCCTTGATAAGCCTTTCAACACCTTGGGCATCCATAGTGCGCGTTAGACCCTGCCAATAATAATCCCTGATCATTCTTGAGATTCGCTTTACCGGAAGTTCTTCCAAATGTTCAAGTGGAATTATGGCTGTGGAATTTCCCGAATTGGCTGAAATAACCAGTTCCTGTAACAGATTAGACAGTTGATAAGTGCCTTTCAGCAGATGGCCTCTACCATTTTCAGAAACAATCTGAAAGGCAAGCGGACCCTTATCTTCAATTGTAATTTTCTTATCACCATCGGTGTCCTCCTGAAGGAGTAACTTTTCAAGGGTTTCTTTTATGGGTAGTTTGAAAATCATGCTTTAACCTTAACCATTTTATTTAATCGAAACAAGGCAACGAGAATAACTGCCATTGGAATTAGCGATAGATAAAAGACTTTATCGCCACCGAATTTGTCGAACATATAGCCGATGATCAAAGACCCGGAAGTTCCGCCAATGGCAGAGAAAAATACCAGAATTCCCGCAAGCGGACTATGCTGATCCTTATCAACTCCTGACAGGACGGTAGAACTCACCAAAGGATATAAAGGTGCTAAAAACAATCCTATCA
>JABDPL010000061.1 GCA_013042825.1 Flavobacteriaceae bacterium
CAAGAACAGTGATCTTGTCCTGCGCATATTTATCGTAAATGGCTGCTACCAGTGCTCCACTACTTCCCACACCATAGCCCTGCGGAATTGAAGAATCGAAATACATACCCTCCTCAATATGACGTTCCAGGGTTGCAAAATCGAATTTGACAAGAGCTTTGTCCAGGGTGTGCAAATATTCGGCGAACTCATTTAACCTGGCATTTGAAGTCCTGGCTTTTTCACCATCAGATCCATCCATCTTCAGGGCACCGTTGTAAAAGCTGTAGGGGATTGAAAGCCCCTTGGAATCCTTGATGATTCCATATTCACCAAAGAGCAGAATTTTCGAATAGAAGAGCGGACCTTTCATATATTATCAGTTGGGGTTTTGAATAGCTCCCATACCGACTCGGTCACAAATATAATGACCATTTTCGCAATACGCAACTAGCTCATTCTTAATGAACTCATAAATTTCATCGGATTCCTTATCAGGAAACAACAGATGAACATTGGCCCCCGCATCGAGGGTAAAGGTCAAATTGAGCCCGGTTTCCTGCCTGAATTCCCAAACCGAATTGATGATTTTAAGCGTATTCGGTTTCATCAAAATATAGTAAGGCATACTGGTCATCATCATGGCATGGAGGCTGAGTGCCTCATGTTCAACGATCTTAGTAAAGCCTTTCAGATCGCCTGATTGCAGCATCGGGACCAATTGCGAAAGATTGGCGTTTGCCTGCTCAAATCGCTTTAACGCAAAGGGGTGATCATTCATCAAACCATGTCCTACCGAGCTGCTCACTTGCTTTTTGCCTTTATCTACCAATAGAATAGTGTCATGAAAATTCTTAAAATCTTCATGAACTTCAAATGGGAATTGAACGCCTAAGAGATCTGATGATCCGGGTAATTCAGGATGCTCACCCCAGACAACCAGCCCGCCTTCAACGCTTCTACAGGCGCTACCGGAGCCCAGGCGCGCGAGAAACGAGGCCTTCCGATTAAAATCTTCAGTCAAGATCTCCGGAAATAATTTCTTCTCAATACTCATCAGGCAAAGGGCTAAGGCACTCATGGCAGATGCCGATGAGGCAATTCCTGAACTATGCGGGAAGGTATTTGATGAATCGATCTCAAAATGATAGTCCATCAGAAATGGCAGGTAAGTATAAATACGTTCAAAAAACAGTTCGATCTTTGGCTTGAAATCCGGTTGCTCCTTCCCTTCAAACAGCAGATCGAACGAAAAATCGTTTCCCGAGAGTTTGCGTTTAGAGAATTTAAGTTTGGTGCTCGTCCTGCAGGCATCTAGAGTAAAGCTTATCGATGGATTCGCAGGCAGCTGGGGATCGTATTTACCCCAATATTTTACAAGGGCGATGTTGGAGGGCGAGGACCACGAAACCTCACCAGCTTCGATGTCATCGGTGTAAAGCGAAGGAATAAATTCGGATTCAGTCATTCGGCTGATTGTGATTACACAAAGATAATAACTTCATCATGGTTCTGTAGTTCCTGGCTGTTGCTTTTATCTTGAGTTTGCGTTCAAGAAAATTATTATTCAGTTTAGAACGACCGTATCCCATTGAACTGTAGAAATATATAAACCTCCCTTCAATAGACAATTCCTCACCTTCAAAATTTATGTTCTTTATCCCCTCAACAACCTGCGGATCAGGCAGATCAAAAAGAAGCGTGAAATAACTATTCTCTTTTTTACCCGTTGGAAACGGGCAACGATCTATCATCTTCTGAATAATTTTCGGTTCAATTACCAAAACCGGTACTTCGAATCCGAAATTATCATGAATAGCCTTCTTGATTTTTAAGGCCAGATCTTTTTCTGAGCTCAATTCCGAAGAAAAAATCACATTTCCACTCTGTATATACGTGCGAACATCCTCGAGCCCGACGGTTGAAAGCAGATCTCTGAGTTCCGCCATCCGCACTTTTTTCTGTCCGCTTACATTAATACCCCTTAGCAGGGCAATAAATGTTTTCAATTCATTCGTTTTATCTCTATTAGATGTAAATTTAAGAAATATTAGAAGCCGAATCATCGATGAAAAAACTCATGCTCTTTTTACTGATATTAAGTATGGCCTGCGATACCGGTAACCTGACCTTTATCGCTGATCTGCCGAATAGCTTAAGGGAAGTATCCGGTATGGAGTATATGGCCTCAACCGGCGAGATCTGGATGCACAACGATGGTGAAAACAAGCCTCGATTGTACAGTATGGATTCTATGGGAAATATCAAACATGAACTGAAGATCGACGCCAAGAACAGGGACTGGGAGGACATAGCCTCCGATCCTGAGGGGAATCTCTATATAGGTGATTTCGGTAATAACAGGAACAAACGGGAGAATTTGACCATTCTGAAAGTATCTCGAACACTTTTAGGCAGTTCATCCAATGTTCCCGTTGAGTATATCTCATTCAAATACCCGAATCAGAAAAAATTTCCGCCAAGAAACAAAAAAATGCATTTCGATTGTGAAGCCATGGTTTTCCACAACGACAGTCTTTATCTCTTTACCAAAAGCCGGGTTAGAGGGAATTTCGGAAGAACCGATCTCTACCGGGTGCCTGCCAAAGAGGGGCAGTATGTTGCGACCTATATCGATACGTTCAGAACCTGCAATGACCTGGACTGCTGGGTCACCGGTGCCGATATAAGTGCGGATGGGAAACAACTGGTTGTATTAACCCCGAAAGCGGCCTGGATATTCAGGAATTATCAGAGCGGTAATTTCTTTGAAGGTGACGTGTCCATGCTTCCGTTCAACCATGTATCACAGAAGGAAAGTGTTTGTTTCAAATCGGACAGCCTGCTCTACATCGCAGATGAATTAGCACATGGATCGGGTGGTAACCTTTATGAATTCCCATTAAACTAGAATCCCAAGCCCAGGCTAAACACAGCGCGTATACCATCGTCAGAATTAAACAGTCCGAAGTTGGCGGTGATCATATCCACCATATTGAAAAAGACACCTCCCCCAACAGAGGTATTCATACCATCATCATTGAACAGAGGATCAGTGGCCAGTTCGCTATCAACCCAGACGCGGCCATAATCGAATCCTCCGTAAACGCCGATCTCAATCGGTACGAGAGAAGTCTTGTAGCGCCGGAGATTGAACCTGATATCTGTGCTTTGATAGAATGCGCTTTTACCCGAAAAACGCTGATGCCTGTAACCCCTTAATCCATTGTTCCCTCCAATTGAAGCCGCCTGGTAGAATTCAAAATCATCACCGAAATTGAATTGTGACCAGACTTTTGTACCCAAAACAATTTTTCCATTTGAATCCAATTTGTGGTCCACGGCCAGAGAAGGAATCAGATAACTGAAATCTTTTTCACTGTTGAGATTATTGCGATATCCGAAAAGGAGATCGAACACCATACCCAAAGTTGGAAAGGCCTCATTATCGGCATTTGAAAAACCATAATGGATGTCAAGCCCGATGAAATTATCACGATCAAGATCGGGGTTAGATCCTATAAACTCATTTATAAAGCGTCCCGAAGTATTTTCGATCTCGATGGATTCAAAAATCACCCCAAATGAAAACCGGCTACCATATGCCCCATTTCTTATAAGTTGGGGGCTAATAGAATAAGTCGATTGCTTGACGCGATTAAAATCGAGATCCTTTTCATCATCAACCGGATCGGTATTCAAATTGGGTGTTGAATTACCATATCCGAAGAAATTAATGGCAAAATTCGGACTCGTAAAGGTCCCTGTAAGACCTAAATTTACATTGTTGAATATTTCCATGAACTCGCCACTATACCTGAAATCAAAGCCACTTGTAGCAAAATAGTACTGTGCGCTAATCGAGTTTTTGGAAGTAAATTTTTCCCCTTCATAACCATTCTTAACGAACTGGGCGGCTGCCCCAATTCTGAATCCATCGTCGGGATTGGCGCCTAATGAGGGTAAAATCAAGGCGGAGTTGTACTTTATCTTTTTGTAATCATAAAGATTTGTGTAGTAATCGTCTTTGAGATGTTTTCGGCCTTTGTTCGTTTCGAAAACCGAAGACTTGCTTTTGTAGTCATAAATATGAACCCCCTTACCGTTTTGAATGTTATAGGTATCCTTATTCTGACCACCTACCAGCCTGACGGTGATCCTGCCATTTCCTTTTCCCTTTAGCTCGAAACGATCGTCATCATCGAGGCCAAATATCCAGATCTCCTTATTCTCCTGGGGATCATAGGTGCGTTCAAAATACTGCTCATTTCGCTCACCCTGCTTGATACTGAATACCTTAACCGTGGTTTTTCCATCAGTTCCCCGTTCAATTTCAAACCAGTCGTCCTGATCTGTTCCTCTTACGGTTGCGTATTTATTTACGATCTCAAAATATTCATCTGAAATGAGCTTCAGATTCCCGCGACGGCCGATTAATTTCTCGCGTATGATATCTATGGTCTGATCTTTTACTTCGGAAGGAAACTTTTGAAATGCCCGGTCGATGACCTCATCTGTCAGCTGGTTTTGAATCAGTAATACCTGTTCATCCCAATCGGCCTTTGAAGAGCTATTTAGCAAAGCAACATCCAATGGAAATGGTTCTACATTGAACCATTTGGGGTCCTTTAATTCAGCCTCATAAGATCTTAAAAGACGGATAGGAGGCACAAGAAAAGTGGCAATCCCCATTAAGGTACCATCATCCATCAAGGAGAATGCTTGGTCCCTGTCCCTTGGAACAGGACGGTAAACGATTTTTCCATTCTCTTTAAACACCGCCCAGCGCCACTGATCCTGGTGACGATCCCAATCCCCAATGACCATGTCGAATAGCCTTGCCCGGATATAGGACGATTCATCAATCACATGATCGCGATCTTCTCTTATCTTTTCAAGCATATCGTAGGTACTGATAAGCTTGGCGGAAAATCCGAAGCCCACTTTATCACCATGACCGTCGGCTGCGCGTTCTTCAATCATATAGATCTCATCACCAAATTCATCATTGAACTTGCCGATAGCGTTTTGTTTCGGCACATAAAATAGGCGTGGTTCAGTATAAAAAATATCAACGGCCTTCGACAACTCAGAAATGGTGAAAGGAGCATAAGGATGGGACGCCGTAAAGGCATCCATTAAAAGCGCTTCGGTTTTGGTTCCTTCAAAATCGGGCGTGATATACTGGTCTGCAAACACCACCGATTGTATATACTGAACAGCATTCTTCCGCAGGGCCCGCATAACATATTCCCGTCCCTCAGGATCTTCGAAACGCAGAGATTTAGACTGGTGTCCCCCACCTGTTCTAACAGGTTTTAATCCACCATAAAGAGTGTCGAGGTCGACTGTTGGAATATTTATATCAGCACTGAAATATTCACGGTATCGCTCGCCCCAAAGCTTTTTATACCATTCGCTCTTTTCGGTTTCCTCTTTGGAATAAATGCTGGCTGTTACCCTGTCAGGGAATTCAGAAGGATAATCCGGGATTTCGTTATAATCTGCATCATGTACCAGGGTATGAAAAATGGGTTCAGAACTCTCATCGGAATAAAACCGAACCCAGGATGAGCCGTCATCAAAAATATCAAGGCGCGCGTAACCTTGCGCCCCGTATGAAAAAATGCCACTGCCAACATTCCGTGTAGCATTTGTTTTTGACCCGGACCCGCTCACGATCTGCGGGATATTCGCCTCGACCAGGTACTGCAGTGTATGTTCATGGCCCGATACGAAGATGGTCTTTTTATTTTCCTGTGCAAGGGTAACTAAGCGATCGATAAGCTCATCGTAACGCTTGTTTTGAAGATCGGTATTCGATAATCCACTGGTACGCCTGATAATGTTTTTCAAGGTCCCAAGAACCGGTAATGGCGTCATATGAGACCCAATGCTATACTGTCCGCCATGCGGCCCATTGCTGAACATGGGATGATGAACGGCAACGATGGTTGTCTTACCCCTTGCTTTCTTGATCAGGCTTTCAAACTCATCGATAAAACGAGCGCGGGTTTTAAACTCACATTTATCATTGAGATACGGATGCTTATCCCAATTGGTTATATACCAATGGGAATCGACTATGATCATGACTACATCCTCTGAGATATCGACTTTTTCGATTGGGCATCCATTCTTCGGAAGAAATGAATTCTTCCCTAGTTGATCTTTGACAAACTCTTCTTGACGTTCCAAGCCCTTCAATCCATTGTACCAATCATGGTTTCCGGGAATGAAAATGGGTTCGCCTTTAAACCCTTTGGCGGCATCTATTTGAGCCTGTATGCGATGCTCAGCCAGTTTCCGATCAGGATGATCCTTTTCAGGCAGGCCCTTTTCGTAAATGTTATCGCCGAGGAAAACAGCAGTGCTGTTTTCATTAGCTTCAGCAAGGGCTTTACTGAACATGGCCACTCCTGGAGATCGACTTTCGAATTCCGCATAACCCGCATCTCCCAACAGGTAAATCGAATGCGTGATTTCCTTATTTTCCGGAAAGGATTCCTCAATTTGACCAGCCTTGTATTGCGGCGCAAATGTTGCGCAGGAAGCAAGCAGCAATAAGAAACCAGTAGATATGACGAATGTAAATCTCCGCATCAAAAAGGATTAATTGACTATTTTAGTAAAAATAAATTATTTAAATGGAAAACATAATCAAGGCTTCCGAAAATTATGTGACCGATCTCCTGATCGAAACCCTGCCTTCAGATTTTCTTTATCATAATCTGACCCATACCAAACGTGTAGTTAATAAAGTGAAAGAGCTTATCGATGGTGAAAAAATTGAAGAACCGCATGCAAATATGCTTTTGCTTGCGGCCTGGTTCCATGACACAGGCTATACCAGGGGAACAGAGAATCATGAGGAATCCAGTTCTGAAATAGCTGAGAAATTCCTTTCTGAGCAAGGTCTTAATTCAGATTCTATTGAAAGGGTTAAGACTCTAATCATGGCTACAGTTCTTGAGCATGAACCTCAGAACGAACTTGAAATGATCATTCGGGATGCCGATTGTGCTCACTTTTCAAGCAAGAATTATGACGAGATCGTTGAATTGCTCCGCGGAGAGCTGGAACTAACTCAGAATAAGGATTACTCCGATACTGAATGGATAAGTGAGAATATCCGGTTCTTTAAGGATGTGCAGCGCTTCAATACCGATTATGCAATTAACAACTGGCAAAAGGGCAAGGAGAGAAATCTCGCTAAACTCCTGAAGCGGGATAAGAAGCTCAGTGCAGACCGTCAGAAACTAACCCTCAAGGCGAAGGAATTTGAATTTAAGAAGACCAAGTTTGAATTGCCGGAACGCGGTATTGAGACCATGTTCAGGGTTACCTTAAGAAATCATATCGATCTCAGCGGACAGGCCGATACCAAGGCCAATATCCTGCTTTCGGTCAACGCGATAATCATATCGGTTGTATTATCGAATCTTATTCCCAAATTAGACAATCCGTCGAACTTTTACCTGATCTGGCCATCGGCCATTTTTGTGGTATTCACTGTAGTTGCCATGGTCATGTGTGTACTGGCGACCAGGCCAAATATAACCAGGGGGAAATTTTCACGGGAAGATGTCGAGCAGAAACGGGTGAATCTTATCTTTTTCGGGAATTTTCACAAGATGAGCCTTGAGGAATTTGAATGGGCCATGGGAGAAATGATGAAAGATCGCGACTATCTCTATTCCTCGATGAAAAAAGACCTCTATTTCCTGGGAAAAGTCCTGAACCGTAAGTACAGCATCTTACGAACCACTTATACAATTTTCGTAGTCGGTATAATCATAAGCGTAGTTGCCTTCGGAATAGCTTTCCAGTATTCAGGAGCTTAGGCGTGTAATTCCTTCATCAGATCCTCATAGGTGAAGAACTCCTTGTCGTTGTCATCCTTATGATATAGGACACTAACGCGGATAGCCTTTAGCCCCGTAACGGCCTGAAGGTCCTCCAACTCAACAATCTCAACATCATCATCGAGGTAATGCTTCGATTGCAGGAATCTGATATATCGCATATATTCAACCTCATCCTGCTTCTGTGAATACACGATAGTTATCTTACCCTTATCGGTGATACGCGCATTGGTACCCTTGATATAGGCCTTGTCAACGCGCTTCTTAACGATCTCGTAGCGGGCATTATAGGTGCCATCCACATCGAAATGCTTCTCATCCATACGGAAACTGATTGACAACGGCTGATTGAATACCAGGATCATAGACGCCACATCCATTGGGATAGGGAAATCATGTTGCATCTGGTAATAGGCATTTTCCATTTCGATCATAGCCTGCAGTTGCCATAACCTCAGGTTATACAGGAAGATCTTATTGAAGTTTTCATCCTGGGTGATCGACTCGCCTATATACAGGTTATGCTCCACACCATCCGTCTTGAATCGTTCATAAAAATGCGGGTACATCTCTTGAGCTTCCAGCTGTTTCTCGTCAAGCAATTCTGCCATTTTTCTATTGATCATGGCAATGGTATCATCATAATCCTTACGGTGTTTGTAAAGCACCTCCAGTTTTTCATCTATGCTATCGAAATAGGACGTGATCTCCTCGGCATATTTACCCCTGCTCAACAAATGATAGAAAAGCGGATCGATCTCCTGGCTAAAGAATTCGGTGATCTTTTGTTCACTGTCAACCTGGAAATGTTCCTCCAGGCGATTCAGATATCTGTCGGCCTGGAATATGATCTGCTCATAGATCGGAAGGTAATTTTCCTCCAGCGCCTTCACCAATATGGCTTTTGCCGAATTTAATTGTAAGGTAAGGTCCTCCTGGGTGGCACGATTTCTTGCCATTGAAGATCCCTTAATATCGATTTGTCCGAATAAGGGGTACACATCCTCAAAAGCGATCTTTTGAAATAAGGGTTCACGTCCTTCAAGTTTATCCTGGATAAAGGACCTGGCCTCCTTTCTGAACTTCCAGTGAACGCTGGGGTGTATAGATGTGCATTCCTGCTGGATCACAGCCTCAATCATGTTCTTTTCCTCATTCTTCGATCGTTCTACCGCGGAAACAATGAACGGCATAACGTCTATTAAACGATTCGCATTAACACTGTTGAGAACCTTAGGTTGCTTCGACACCAACTCAAGAATACCCATTAGTCCTTCTTCGTTTGCCAATGGGGCCAAAATGGCGCTTTTAAAACCCTGTTCTTTCAGTGCCCTGTACTGGGGTGCTTTTCCCTTCGACAATTCATAAAACTTATCAACATCTGAAACCGCATAAAACTTCTTATCCTTGATAAGGGTTTTCAACGACCAGCGGCAGAGGGTTTTATCACATTTGGCAGAATCCTTTTTGTTTAGCAAGTAACTCACAATAGGCTCTCCGTAAACACGCTCGAACATTTTATCTTCCTTGTTGTAAACGGAAAAACCGACTTCAAGATCTTTAATATTCAGTAATGAACGAAATACTTCCTGGAAATCGTCTGTAAAATTTTCATCCTTACCGCGATTCTCAGTAATAAGATTTGACTTTATCGTGGATATGGCCTGATCGTCGGTGACATCAAAAATATTGTTAATCACAAAACCTTTGAAGACATAGCTTCCGGGTGGAAACTTCTCCTTCCACAGATCGATATTCTCATAATTATCGAGGAGCTCATCCACATCGGCCTGGGTGATTTCTTTCGCCTTATCTGTAGGTTCGATCTCGATGAAATCTGCATTATACATGATCTTGTAATGCCTCAATATGCCATTGGCATCGGGTATGTCATAATAAAACGGACGCTTGAAACTCAAATCCAAACCGTAGCAGAACTTCATGATTATGGTACAGGCCATGATATATACATCATCCTCAGGCATGTTCTTGATCTTCAATTCGAAATCGTCTCCTGCGGCCTTGATGATATTCTTAAATCGTTGAGAGGAATTGAAGATCAGGTTATGAAAGGGTATTGATGCCGTTTTGACCTCGTTAAGAGTCAATATATCGGTGAAAAGATCCTCAAGGATAATCGAAATCGCATCCTGGTATTCATCGAGTTTTGAAGTATCTGTAAACCCGGTTCTTAGCTCGGGATAAGGCTCCTGAGCTTTAAGTACACGCTTGGCCCGGGAAGCTGTAAAAGCGTCTTTGCTGTCGGCCAAATTCTCGTATTGCTCGATCAATTTATTAAAACTGACCTTGAGATATAGTGGTGATTCGTATAGATCGTTAATATCCATTGTTATTTGATTGGTTGATTAAAGGTAATCAATATTTCGTTTAGTCGTAATAAAACCAGCAACTTAACACCGGTATAAGGTTAGGCAAAATTAAAACAATAGGACGTTTAGGGTGTTACTTTTGTTACATGAAAAATCACCAAATACAGGAATATATCAGGTGAATGAAAGGAGAATCAAAGAATAGCTGCTAGAACCCAAGGTGACCGTATGTCCAGTTCGCACCGTCGCTTACAAATATCAATGTTTTAGTGGGGTTTCCGGGTCCGACGGCAGTGGTCATATTTACAACACCAACCCCTGTACTACTATCACCTGCAAACATCAAAACCCCCTGAGCCGCGCCTTGTGTATATATATCAGCCTGCTGCGTATTTTCAATATTCCGAAGAATATAAACTCTCCCGGGATAAGTCCTGGGATCCGGAAGAATGAACTCCTGAGCTCCGGATGACGGAATGAGATTGATGTAAACACCATCATCAATCTGAGTAGCATTAAACGGCGCACCACCGTTTAACGTTACTACTTTAACAGATAAATTTCCATTAATATCAAGGGTACTCAATGGAGTTGTGGTACCAATGCCCACCTGCGCTTGAATATGGCATGCAAAAAGGAGTAATACTATTAATAAAGCTCTTTTCATGATTATGAGGGTTACTGTCCAAAATTACAATAATTTATATATATCTGTTTATTAACGACTTATGAAAATAAATAGACCAAATTAATCCTTGATCATACTAATGGCTACGCCTCCGCCTGCTGCCAGCTTGAGAGTCAACTCAGAGGACGAATTCAGCTTTATTTCTTCAATAACAAGATCTAACGGATTATCATCCCAATGTGCGTTATCGCCATCACGGTAGATCCTCGCCGTATATGAAACATTTTCGTCCAGGAAGTCAAGATCGATCTTTAATTCGCGCTCATTTTCATCTGTGATTGCACCCAGGAACCAATTTCCGGTGTCCCGCTCCTGACGGGCAATAGTGACATAATCACCAACCTCGCCATTAAGGACTTTTGATTGCTGCCAATCGACACCAACATCACGGATAAATTGCAGTGGCTCAGGATTTGCCTCGTAATGCTCAACCAGGTCGGCGGCCATCTGCACCGGACTGTAGATCACGACATACAGAGCCAGTTGCTGGGCCAGGGTTGTATTTACCTGGCTATCTCCACGGTATTCATCGAATTTAATATTGAATATTCCCGGAGTGAAGTCAATAGGTCCTGCCAACATTCTTGTAAACGCTACTATGGGCAGGTGCTCAGATGGGTTTCCTTTTTCAATTGACCAGGCATTGAATTCCTGTCCACGCAATCCTTCACGTGATACAGCATTCGGGTATGTTCGCCTCAAACCTGTAGCCTTGATCGGCTCATGGGCATTAACCGCTACCTGGTATTTAGCTGCTTTTTCAACCGCCATGTTGTAGTGGTCTACCATATACTGACCATGATGGTATTCACCATCCGGCAGGATCTTGCCAACATACCCCGACTTTACCGCATGCATACCATAGTATTGCATCAGTCCATAGGCCGAATCCATTTGTTTGGTATAGGTCTCGGTCGCTGCCGAGGTCTCATGATGCATAATGATCTCAACCCCCTTTTCCCTGGCATAACGCGTCACTTCATTGATATCATAATCGGGGTATGGCGTAAGAAAATCAAAGACACCCTCCCGGTCAGGAAAGCCTATCCAACGCTCCCAGCCCGTATTCCAGCCTTCTACCAGTACACCTCCAATATTATTGGCAGCGGAAAAGTCGATAAACCGCTTAACATTCTCTGTTGTAGCTCCATGTCTTCCATGTGCTTTTCCGGTATCGGTCCAATTCCCATTAACCTGTTCCATTCCATAGTCCCATGATGATTTACCGAGGTGCATTTCCCACAATACGCCGGTGTATTTCATGGGTTTAAACCAGGAAACATCGCCAATCTTATTCGGTTCGTTCAAATTAACTATCAGATTTGATTCGATAAGTCCCGGTGCATTCTCTGTAATCTGAATGGTACGCCATGGCGTATGAAAGGGAAGTTCGCATTCTACCTTGTGCTCACGATTCTCAGAACCAACAAGTATACTGGTCATCCTCAGATTATCGGCATCGATCCCCAGGGTCATATCGGAATAATCCACCAGGGCCGCTTCATGGAAACTGAGGTGCAAACCGTTCTTACCGACCATGGTTACCGGAGTATTAACGGCGTTATTCGGAATATAGGTCTGCGCAAGATTCGGGTGATTGCGTTTAGCCAAGGCATCGATTTCAGAAAATGCCGTCGTATTGTACAAATGTTCATATATATCCCAGTCGCCCGGTATCCAGAAGGTTTTATAATCCTCGGTAAGTTTGAATTGTGTTTGCTCCTCGGCAATCAATGCTGTTTGCCATCCTTCCTGCTCGGGGAATTCATAACGGAAACCCAATCCGTCATCATAAACACGGAATACCACTCTTACTTTTCTGTTTGAAGTATTCTGCTCTTCCAACTCCACCGCCAGCTCTTCATAACGATTGACCACATCTAATTGCTCGCCCCAGGGCATCTGCCAGGTTTCGTCGAATGATTTTTTTGTTGCCTGTATCAACTTTAAATTTGAACCCAACGCCGGTGCATCGGTAAATTCAAAGCCGAGATAGGAGCTATCGATAACCAGTTTATTGTCATGTTGAACTCTATAGTATGGTTGACCATCAGAATTCAGGTTAAATGAAACGGTTAATTGTCCGTTCGGTGAAGAAATTTCTGTTGGTTCTTTACCGGGATCACAGGACAAGATCGAGATCAGTGCGATTACCATGAATACATATTTTTTTCTCATCATTCAGATTTTTCCAATAGTAGTAAATTATGTTGTGTATCGAAGATTGCTTTCCCATTCTCAACAACAGTGGTTTTTCCGGAATAGGCATCACGAATTTCGGTACCATCCGTAAAGATGGCCCTGACGTTTATTTCTTTCATTCCCCTTTCCGCATTTAAAACAACGACAACCTGATCATCATAGCCTTCCTTGGTCAGGCTTCTGTAAAAGGTATAGGGTTCTGAGGTTATCATCTGGTGAATTCCAGCTCCTACGGATGGATGCCTGCTTCTGAATTGCCCCAGTTTTTGCCAGTGCTCAAGGGTTTTTCTATTGGATTCGAGTTCTGCCCAGTTCATGACAGACCGTAAATTGGCATCGCCGATCGCGTCCTCAACTACTAATTTTCTTTTGGTTTCATCACCATAATAGATTTGGGCGCCTCCCGGAGAAAGCATCAGGAAATTTGCAGTTTCGATAGCCTTATCGCGATTCGGATCGAATGGCTGGCCATCGTCATGCGAACTGAGATAATTCAGCAAACCAAAACCGTCAAGCTCACTTTCAAGCTTCTTTGAATAGTCCTTAAAAAGCTTTTCATAGCCCTGTTCCCTGGCATTCCATTTGAAATCGAAATTTATCAGGCTGGTAAATGCGTCATCGTAATAATTTACCTTTTGATCACCGAAATCATAATACTGCCCGCCGGAAATTCCATAGCCATATAC
>JABDPL010000019.1 GCA_013042825.1 Flavobacteriaceae bacterium
TGATAGATGTATAGAATGACATTTTCAGCCGGTTCACGTCCGTCTTTTTTAAAGACGGTCCCTGTGATCTTGAGCTTCGGTTCATTCTGATGGAAGCCCGGCAAGGTATCTATAGCCTTCAGAGCTCTTTTTCCATATTCAAAAACAGCCTCGCATCCTTCGCATGGTCCTCCAACAGGTGCATTACTATTTTTCTTTTGGGATTGACAACAAAAAAATGTTAAGGTTAGAACTAAAGTAATTATTGAATTTTTCATAAATCATTCTTATTCATCCGTTATCTCGGGTTGATCCAATATGTCTAATTTAAAAATGTCATGTCGTGCATAATGTCCGATAACATCAAAGTCAAGCTTACTTTGGCTGACCTCATCCAGATCTATCTCGGTCGTCAAGACACCTGGTTTATCGAATAATGGACCCGCGATAACTTTTCCAAGAGGGGATACAATAATGCTTCCGCCCCGGCACATAATTTCGGGTTCATCCTGGACTAGTGCTTTATATTTTTCAGGATACATCGATTTGGTGAAAAACTGATTACAACCTAAAACAAAGCAACGTCCCTCTAATGCAATGTGTTTCATCGTTGAGATCCATTCATCACGAGCGTCAGCTGTAGGAGCCATATAGATTTCAACCCCTTTTCTATACATCGCCATTCTTGCCAGGGGCATATAGTTTTCCCAGCAGATTAGTCCACCGAGTTTACCGATTTTTGTATTGAAGGTGACTAAAAATTCACCGCCTGCTTCTCCCCAGACAATGCGTTCGGTGCCTGTAGGCTTGATTTTGCGGTGTACCCCTAACAGGCCTGATTCAGGAGATATATAAGCCATTGAACAATACAGGCTACCACTCAATTCATCCTTTTCAGTTATTCCTATAACCAGATATATATTCTGAGATTTTGAAAGTTTTTCAAGGCGTTGCAGATCTTCTCCGGAACAATCGATACTGTTTTTATAATATTCAGAGAATAATTCCCGGCCTTCTTTTGTCCGACTTCCTATTGTTGCACCAAATGTAAATCCCCTTGGATAACCCGGAATAAACGACTCCGGAAAAACGATAAGCTGGCTGCCTTCTTTAGCATAATGAGCCGTTAATTTTTCAACCTTTTTTATTGTCTTTTCTTTGTCGAAGAAAAACGGACTTTCTTGAACAAGTGCAATTTTTAACTTCATTGATTAACAGTGTATTGAAGTATTTTATTTAAATATTTGAATCAACTAAAATTTTCCAGCCAGTAACGGGATCTTTCCTCCAAATTAAAATGTATTTCCCGTTATAGGATCCTTCACATTGTCCGATTTCAAAAGCCAGATTTTCTGTAACGGTTTCGATATGAATCGGACTTAATTTCAGGCTATAGCCCGGATTATTCATATAGCCATATTCAGAAATGAGTGCTTCCCGATCGGTAGTTGGTGGTCTATGGCTGTAATATACTGATGGATTATGATATAATTCACGAACCAAATTTCCGGCATTGTGCATATTGCACAATTCAACCCATTTTTTTCTTCGGGTGTTCAATTCTTCATCATGGGGTTGAACATGGGAGGATCTGGCAATGAATTCGAAAGTTCGTTTGTCATCCTTTGAACTATCGGTGATTATCAGGTGCATAAAGATTTCTTTTCCCGATTTAAAGCCGCCTATTTCATAGTTATAGATGTTATTGGCTTTAATTTTGAATGTCGTCCAGATGCTGTCAATTTTTATAGAATTTGATTTGTAATGATCTTTAATTCCGTTTATTGATTCAACGACGGTTGCATCTAAAAATACCTTAATCGGATTGCTCGTATAGCAAGATTCCAATGAACTCATATCATTATTCAAAGCATTCATCCAACGAAAATTAGAAGTCTGCCGCTGATCGGTTGATGAATTGGAAATATTGCCGGTAATTCCCTGGCTTTGACCTGTAAATTGGAATAGGATGAAACCTATAATCAGGATATTCTTAATCATTGAAAACGGGTAAATGATTTATGCTTTAAAATTTCGATATCAAACATTCTGTAAAATGCATGATGGTACTATTCAATACTAAAGTTATAAATTTTTAAGGGGGGAAGTATTAAATATGCGTTAAACCAAAGTTTTAGTTTTAATTGAGATACATTTTTAGTTGATAATTTCGCTTCAGAATCGGTTAAAAAATATGGTATAGGTATATTAGACCATAGGCTCTATGATTCTTTTTCAGATTCAAGGATCAACTTTTTAATAAGAGAAATTTGACCCAGGTGATAATAACTATGTTCGATTATTCCCTGGATATTTCTTCTGTAATTGCCATATTCTTTCTTTACAAAAACATCGTCTAATTTGTGATTTGGCATCCGCTCAATAAGGTTTGCGAACCTTTCGGCATTCGACCACATATCATTTAAGAGCATATCCCATTCAGCTTTGGAATTGATCTCGGGCATGTCAAAACTAAATTTATCCCGTATTTCAAGATCTCCACCTTCAAAAACATTTAAAACGCCCGCGATATAGTAGTTTATATGAAATGCCAAAACAGCAATTGTATTTAATGAACCAATTTTAGCTGTGGCCTGTTGCCAGCTTAGATCTGATAACTGCTTTCGATAATTGGTGTTGGCTATCCATTTGCCATCGAGTATAACCTCTCTGAAGCGATTTGCGATTTGATGTGTATTTTCCATGAATTTTAATGAGAATGAGGGGATGGGTCAATAATCGGTGTGCTTCCTGAAAACCCTTGAATCCTTTTAATTAAATTTTCAAATGCTTTATTGATCTTCCTCTAATACGGTTGATCATTAATTATGTTTTGATCATTCCAAAGGAATGATAAGCAATGGTATTTTAGATTTTTGAATGATCTTATCGGAAACGCTTCCAACAAATAATTTATACAGAAAACTATGTTCATGATGCCCGATTATAAACAGATCGATATTTAATTTTTCAGTTTCTTCCAAAAGCATTTCAATGGTCGGACCTTGAATTAAAAGCGCTTCGGTGTCAATTCCTTTAGCCTTGAGTTCAAGGGCGTAATTCTGGAGTGTCTTATGTTCTTTTCTGAGTTCTGAGGCACGCATATCTCTCATAAATTGGGGGCCTGCTTTAAAACCCACAAAATCAGGATTTGGTGCTGCTACATGCAGGATCCAAACCTTTGAGCCAAAAGCTTTGGCCAGTTGATAGGCATGATCTAGCAAAAGGTTTTCGTCCGTATTAAAATCTATTGAAACCAGTATATTCTTCATACTATCGTTTTAGGCTCTTATAATGTTTTATTCCAGTTCAGCCCTTTGAAAGCGTAAATGGTATGATTTTAAAAATAGTAAAATTTTGCATAAAATAAGTATTGGGAGAATTAGAAAGCCAACTAAAAAAGATACATCGACTCATGTTTAATTGACGGGAGTACAACTGTCCCTCTACATTCTATGAGGCATTATTATTCTCCCTTCACCTGGATTGTTGGAATGTCGACAATTTCAAAGGTTGCCGATGCTAACTTAACTTTACCTTCAGTTTTTTGAATTTCTTGTCCGATTCGTTCATTTAAAATGTGCTTGGTAAATCTTCTTTTTTTATAGTCAACGATATACCGAAGATTGAATTGCACCCAATTGTCGGTCAGGCTTATCGCGAGAGTTGGGTCAACCAGCGCGTTTTCGATATAATATTTATCGACGACCTGATTCCACCGCGACTTCGAATTTGCCACGAATTCCGACAAGGTTTCTGAGGCGATTTGAACAACTATTTTTTTAGCTAACTCCAAGTCAGATCCATATCTGATGGGAAGATTAAATTCGTCCCAAACAAATGGAAAATCCTTTGAATAGTTATAAACCGGTCCTTTAAAAACGAATGCATTGCTTAATTTCACAATTCGTCCGCTATAATTATCACTCGTTACCCATTCACCTATCTCCATCATAGTTGTATATATACTGTCGATATCGATTACATCGCCCTTGATGTTATTAATTTCAATTCTATCGCCAGGCTTGTATACGCCGACCAGGAAAATATAAAAGGAACCTGCTATGCTTAAAATTAACTCTTGCAACGTAATCGTAATACCGGCTGTAAGCAGCCCGATCGCCAAGGCAAAATCTTTGATGCTTCCGGTGAAAAATGAAATCGTTACTATAACGAGTAAAACATATCCGAAAAATTCTACTGCTTTTTGAGACTTATACCTGACAGAGGTGTCCGGTAATTTGCGTCTTAACAGGCGCCTTAAAAAGGCAATTCCTAAAAATATAAATACAGCCCAGATTAAATATTTAAAAATACTTGATGTGACAGGGTGATCATTCAGCCATTGACTCACATTTTCAATTATTTCCATAATAAATTATTTACACCTTTAGCGCTTATTCTAAGGTAGTGAATTTTCAAATATTAATGTTGAGAAATAGTGAAAATCAGACCAATCTGACAAGGTGTTTGAGGACTGATAATCGGTTGTAATAGAGCTCAGTCAGATCAGGATGATTATATTACAGGAAAGATAATACTCAAGACATAAACCACGAAGAAAACGCGAATAATCATAAAAATAAAAAGTGCTAAAACTACTTTCAGTAAACGCTCCCAAAAACTAACCGAATCAAAAAATTTCATATTCGACCAAACCACATAACCAAGTGTAACCATAATAATAAAGGGTACAGGTAGATTTATCATAATGATCTGGTCAAATATCAGAATGGTGGAAATGGTCAAGATCAAACCCGTTGAGAAATAATAAAAATTCACAGTTAACAATTCGGTAAAATTGAATCCATACTTTTTGAACAGGACTAAAAAGGCCATCGGAAATATCAGGATCATTGATATGTTATGAATAAAGGCATATTTTGTGGCGAGGGTATGATTCCAAATCGCCATATTATCATTAATTCTTTCTGTAAGAAATGAAAAGTAAAAAAAGTCAGGTTGTTCGGTAAGCTCGGGATGAATAAACCAATAGTCAATAAAAGCCTGGATCGCCACCGCGATAATTAAATACCGAACCGGATTGGTGAAACGTTTTCTTTTGCCCATTATATAAGCTCTTCCAACCATACCCGGATTTACGATAAGGTTAAAAAAAGTATAGGGGAGACCCTTATTTACATTGAAGACATTGTCGAAGAAATCGTTTACCAGTTCTGAAAACACCAATTTTTTATTGGCACGACTATTCTGACCGCAATTCGGACAAAATTTTCCATCATAGGTATGACTACAGTTTTTACAATCCATGTCGTCACGATTAAGATCGATTATGC
>JABDPL010000020.1 GCA_013042825.1 Flavobacteriaceae bacterium
GAAGAATACTATCACGATGGTGATGAACAGGCCAGCACCAATCTGTGGTCGGTTACCAAAAGCTTCGCCTCTGCAATCACAGGACTTGTTATGGATGACGGTCAGATACCATCTGTAGATGAATTAATGGTGGACCTGATGCCGCAATATCCGGAATTTGAAACGATCACTTTAAAACATGTATTAACCCATACCACGGGTCTGTCCTGGTCAGAAGAGGGCCCTTTATGGGTTGAGTGGATAATGTCTGACGACTGGGTACGAGAGGCACTTTCACGGAGGCATCTGCATGTACCGGGTTCCCACTGGAAATACAGTTCCGGCAATACGCACTTTCTCTCGGCATTGGTTAAACATAAAAGCGGACAAAGTCCTGGGAAACTTGCAAAATCGAGACTGTTCGATCCCATGGGTATCCCGTTTGAAGTCCAGGATCCACCGCTTACTTATTCGAGTTGGTGGGACTATTTCGAGATTTTCCCTCAAAGCTGGCACCAGGATCCCCAGGGCAACGAAGCCGCGAGTTTCGGATTGTTCCTGACAGCACGGGATATGGCTAAATTTGGCTACCTGTATTTAAACAGAGGGCGCTGGGAAAATCAACAGCTCTTATCGGAAAACTGGGTTATAGAATCAACCCGTGATCATGAAACCAATATTTACGGGCGTTACAGTTACGGATACCAATGGTATCTTACATTTGTCGACGACCGTCCGGCTTTCCTGGCCTCCGGTTGGGGCGGTCAAATAATAGGTGTTGTACCATCGGCAGACCTTGTGGTAGTCCTTAAGTATGATGCGGAAGACCCTGTGCATCCGGTTAGCGGCACTGCACATGACGATATGGGACTATTTGAGATGGTGGTAGAGGCGGTTTATGATTCGGTCCAATAGGTGAAAGAATATGAATTTACAATAGGAATAAAAAAACGAGCAGCTCAAATGAACTGCTCGTTTTCGTTTAATATCAATTAGTTCTAATAATTAATTGGGGTAGATAGTTTTCTTTGCTTTGTTGGCGTAACAGATTTTACATGGGCAAAAATCTCGTTACCATTTATGATTACTTCAACGGTTCCTTTGGTCATTTTTATGCCCTTAACATCATTGATACGACCTTTGGGAGAAATTGAAACCACATTGAAGAATGCGTTGTCTTTTCCAATTGCCCGTATATGAACAATATTTCCTGACTTGCTCACACCCTTTACGTCTAATTTTTCACCTTTGGGTGTAATGGCTTTTATATCCATTAATTCGCCCTCCTCTGTAATGGCCTTAAATGGAAAATATCGATCACCTTGTTTCACGATCAACTTCACGGGTAATCGTTTGCCATCTACAAAAGCTTTGATATCCATTAAAGCGGTTTGTTCTGAATCCTGAATGGCTTTAACCGGGTAATAATTGCCTTGAGCATCGATAGCCTTAATATGAAGGATCTTCGCCTCTGGCCGCATGGCCTTGACATGCCATAATGTTATATCCGGATTTTGCAAAATCAGATCGGCATCTTGCTTGTTAAAATCGAACTCAGGTTCCTGTGCGAATGCGGTTGCACATACAATTAACATCAACCAAAACATGCTGCTCATCAACCTGAAATTATATATTGCATTTTTCATGATAAAACATTTTAAGGGTTCATGATCCTTTATTATCGATTCTAAAATTATGTTTTTTCATGATGTATTCACATGATAAAAGTCACAAAACAATAAATAAATTTACGTTCAGTTAACATTTAATAAACATAGAATTAGAACGCTGAATGTTACAGTATCGAACAAGAGAAACCGATACAAGATGAACCCTTAATAACAAGAATGGCCTTATTTATGCATAAGGCCATTCCATCATGGTTATTGATCCGTTCGTTAAGTTTCAATTTTAATTGTTATTGATATTGCTGGGGTATCGATTTGATATGTGCGTAAACGTCAACTCCATTAATGACCACTTCAATAGGCTCCTTCATCATCTTGATCCCTTTCACATCATTTATCCAGCCCTTTGGTGAAATGGCCTCAATGTTGTAGAGGAGTCCGTCCTTATCTACAACGCTTAAATGAATGATATTACCAGACTGTCTTGTCCCTTTTACATCCAGCTTCTCACCTTCTTCCGTAAAGGCTTTGACATCTATTATGGTCCCGTTCTCATCTATGGCCTTCACGGGCATATATTTGTCCAGGCTAACAAGCACCTTAACGGGAAGGATCTTATCATTCACAAATGCTTTTACATCCATGACACTTGTTTGGTCGGAATCCTGGATCGCCTTTACCTCATAGGTATGGCCGTCGGCATCAACCGCCATTACATTTAATAACTTACCCTGTGGATTGAAGGCTTTGACATACCAGTAAACTGTTTCAAAATTAGCGTCAGCTACTGCCTCAAGCGGTTGCTGATCTATTTTAACCTGAGGTTGTTTCTTCTGGCATCCCAGAACAACTAAAAGAAGCATCAGCATAATTACCATCCCGATTATGCCGAAGAACGTTACCGTGCGTTTCATTATATGAGCTTTTAAGATACGAATTCCGTTTCCCTCAAAATTAGAAGACAACTCTTGTAAATCCCATGATAAAAATCATGATTTGAAAACTGGTGATAAAGAATTTCACCAATAGCCTTTCATCAGCTATTAAAGTCCTGTTGAAGTGGCATCCGTCTGAGCCTTGTCCCGGTAATACGGAAAACCGCATTAGCGATCGCCGCACCGATGGGACCCAATGGCGGTTCACCCACGCCTCCGGGCTTTTCAGCATTTTGTAACAATACAATATCGATCAGCTTCGGTGAATCTTTCATTAATGCCATGCGGTATGGGCCGTAAATCACGGGTTGTAGCTCACCATTCTCAACATACATGTGCTCATACATCGAGGCGCTGAGGCCCATTATAATAGCACCTTCACATTGTGCTCGCACCTGGTCAGGATTGATCACGAGTCCCGGATCCATGGCACAGGTCACTTTATGAACCTAGATCTGGCTTCCTTCTATAGAAACCTCTGCGATCTGGGCACAAGGTGTGTTTACATCTGTTGAAGCCGCAAAGCCCATGGCCCTGCCGTTTTTAACACCATTGGTCCAATTAGCCTGCTTAGCAACGGCCTTAATAACTTCCTTCAACCGATACCCCCGATCGTCATCCTGAATCTGATCTAAACGGAACTGAATCGGATCTTTAGCTGCTCTAACGGCCAATTCATCAATAAAACTTTCAATTGCAAAGGTATTTGCCAGCAAGCCCAGGCTGCGCCACCAACTAGTCGCGAAAGGCAATTTCACACGCCAGGATACGGTCCTGAAATTGGGAATGCCTCGATATTGTATCATACCTCCCCGCCAGGCACCAAGATCTGCGCCCAGCAGTGGTTCCGCTATTCTTGGAGTGAGTGCTGAACCAAAGGCTACATCCCCACTCGATACATGATGCTCCATGGCTTCTATCAAGCCCGAATCATTTAGAACGGCTTTTAAAACGTGATGGGTCGGAGGCCTGAAGGTGTCATTTTGAAATTCTTCAATGCGGTTGAAGAAACATTTTACCGGTCTGCCAGCAGCCTTGGAAAGCAGCGCTGCCTGGATAGCATTTGGTGTATGCAACCGTCTGCCGAATCCGCCACCGAGATATGTCGGGATAATATTGACATGCTTTTTCGGAATACCAAGTCGTGCAGCAACCTCATCCCTCGTGATCTTAACCACCTGGGTCGAGATCATGATTGTGGCTTTATCTTCTTCAACAAAGGCAACAGCCCCATTCGGTTCTAACTGTGCATGGGCCCCGATCGGACTGAAATATTCTGAACTAATGACTTCAGATGATTCTTCAAGTATCCGTTGGGCCTTGCCTTCCTTCTGGATCTCAACAGCCTTGCCCTGCCCCACCTTGATCATATCTTCAATCATCTTCGAGCTCCAGTTCCTGTCGGTTTTCCATTCTACCGTAATCGCATTTTTGGCCAGTTCTGCCTGCATCCTGCTTTCGGCAACAACACCGACAAAGTCCTTTTCTTTCACAATCTTGATCACACCAGGCATTTTCTCTGCTTCCGTGGTATCTGCATCCACAAACCGAGCTCCAATCTTTGATGGCCTGACGACGGCTCCATAAAGCATACCATCCATGGTCGCATCCATTCCGAAGATGGGCTCGCCGAAGACCTTAGGCTTTAGGTCAACCCTGGGAATTGGTTTACCAACATAACGCAATGACATAACGGGTTTGAGTTCAGGTATGTCAGGAATCGTCCAATCGGTCTTTTCTGACACAGCCTCAGCATAGGTAATAGACTTAATTCCATCTGAAATAACGCCATCCTTCACAGAAAATGATTTAACATCTGTACCGAGTTTTTCCGCAGCAGCGGCCTTGATCATTTCACGCATGGTGGCTGCCAATTCACGTAAGGGCTCCCATAAACCCGGTATAGACGTACTACCTCCGGTACTTAAACCATCGATGTTTCCTGTTAATGTAGCCGCATGAACCACTTGTATCTGCTCAATAGAGACTTCAAGTTCATCTGCGGCAATCTGCGCGAGTCCTGTAAACGCCCCCTGCCCCATTTCAACCTTTGGGCAATGGAAGATTATCTTGTTTTCGGCAGTCGTTTCAAACCAAATGATTGGGTCATCAGTACTGCCGATATACTCCATATCTATGGTGTCGGCATATTGAGCGATGGATCGCCTTATTGGACCTCTGAAAATATAAGCACCCAAAATTAGTGCTCCTGTACCACCTGCTGCGGTACGTAAGATGAATTGACGCCGGGACAGTTTCTTCTTTTTATCACTCATCCTGAATCGCTTGATTGGCAGTCATTTTCAATTCAGCCGCACGATGTATTGCCTTACGCATGCGAAAATAAGTCGCACATCTGCAAACATTAGTGATATTTTCATCCATATCCTCATCGGTTGGCTGTGGAATCTTATTCAGAAGTGCTGCTGTCGCCATCATAAATCCGGGCTGGCAATAACCACATTGTGGCACGATCTCCTCTATCC
>JABDPL010000028.1 GCA_013042825.1 Flavobacteriaceae bacterium
ATCATGAGTTCATTAACAATATAAACCCAGGGTAATGAAAAAAATACTACAGATTATTATAATCGTATTTGTATGTCAGGCTTCAATCGCGCAAGACACCTTTTCAATAGTTGCACTGGATCCTTTAACGGGGGAAATCGGCTCGGCGGCCGCGTCATGTGTCGACGGTATAACCGACCCTGATTTCATCGACTTTCTCACGCGTATTATCCCTAACCGCGGCGGTATCATGTCGCAAGCTTTGATTTGTGTACCCAACCCGAATCTAGCAAACGCTGCCACTCAAATGGAAGCCGGTTTAAGTCCCCTTGAAATTATCGATTACCTGCTTGCAAATGACGTGTGTTCAGCAGGAAATTTTAATCCGGAAGAAAGGCAATATGGTATTGTTGACTTCGACGGACAAGGGGGTACGCGAGCGGCTGGATTTACCGGTAGTCTGAATCAGAGCTATGCAGAACATCGACTTGGACCAAGCTTGACTGTGAAAACCTACAGTATCCAGGGAAATATTTTAGCAGACGTTTCCGTAATAGATAATATGGAGAATAATTTCAATAATACCAATGGCACATTGGCCGATAAACTCATGGCAGCTCTGCAGGGTGCCAACTTTCCCGGGGCAGACTCCCGTTGCCTGAGTGACGGTACCTCCTCAAAACTGGCTTATTTAATGGTTTACAGACCGGATGACGACCCCGCAGATCCATACTTGCGATTATCTGTTCCCTCTCAACCTGCCGGGGTTGAGCCAATAGACGTGTTACAATCCTTGTATGACAACTTTTTAAGTCTTGATGAGAATGATCTCAAAGAACAGATCAGGATCTTTCCAAATCCCACCACCTCAGTATTAACCATCAGAATTGATATTTCAGAAGCATTTTCGGGTTTAACCGTGACCGATATTTTTGGAAAAATGATAATTGATAAGAAACATTTGGCGAACAATGGTTCCAGATATGATTTGGATATTCGTAATCTTCAAAGCGGAATTTACTTTCTTAAGGTCAAAACTTTTGAGGGTAATAAAATTTTCAAATTCATAAAGAAATAGAGTATTAAGAAGCCTATATTTCAGTGAAGGTCAATCGTGTAGATTAGAATAAGCTTTACAATTCTTTAAACGAGAAAAACTGCCTGTTTATGGCCTTCTACCGCTATTCAATCAGACGACTGACCTCATTTAAATTCAATCCTCCATAATTACCCGAACTCATCATAAGAAGTATCTTGTTATCGAGTTCCAGCTTAATTACGAATGATTTGAAGTCATGCGGATTTGTAAAAATCATCAGATCGCTCCGATTGAAGGCATCAGAAATTTGTTCTTTGGTCACAGGCTCTAGTTTTTTGATTTCAACAGCATGTGGCGAAAAGAAAACCACGGCTACATCTGCTGCTTCAAGCGCACCTTTATATTCTCTCAGGAATTCTGCATTTAAGCTGCTGTAGGTATGTAACTCCAGACAGGCTATAAGCTGTCTATCGGGATATTGATCTTTAACAGCCCTTGTGGTTGCCATGACCTTACTCGGTGAATGGGCAAAGTCCTTATAAATGGCTGCCTTATCAGACCTGGCCAGGAGTTCAAGGCGTTTGCTAGCCCCTTTAAACCCTGAAATGGCCTCATAAAAATCTTCTTCATCTATTCCCATTTGCTGACATATCCATTTGGCTCCTGCCAGGTTATTCAGGTTATGCTTTCCAAAGATTTCAAGTGGCATAGGTCCGTCCGGGGTGTCCAGATAGGTGATCCCATCATGAATCTCATACTCGGGCGTTCTATATGGGAATTTCCTGATCGTATTTTCAGAGGAATTCACCAGATTCCTTAAGTGATCATCTTCCTCATTGTAGGTGATGCTGCCGCCATTAATAATACCATCGACAAATATCCTGAACTGATCCATATAATTCTCAAAGGTGGGGAAAACATTGATATGGTCCCAGGCAATTCCACTCAGCAGAGCGATATTGGGTTTATACAGGTGGAACTTGGGTCGCCTGTCTATTGCCGAGCTTAAATATTCATCGCCTTCAAGCACGATGAAGTCATTATGATCGGTCAGTTTTACCATGACATCGAAACCTTCGAGTTGCGCACCTACCATAAAATCGACATCTCTGTTAAAATAATGCATCACATGAAGTATCATGGAAGTAATTGTTGTTTTACCATGACTCCCGCCGATAACAACGCGGGTTTTATTCTTTGATTGCTCGTATAAGAATTCGGGGTATGAATAGATTGTTAAGCCCAGGTTCTGAGCACGAATTAATTCAGGGTTATCGGCCTTTGCATGCATTCCCAGAACAACAGCATCCAGATCTTTGGTGATTTTATCCGGGAACCAGCCAAATTTTTCCGGGAGCAGGCCCAAGGTATTCAATCTGGATTTCGAGGGTTCGTATATCTCATCATCACTACCCGATATCTCATATCCCTTGTGATGAAGAGCAATGGCTAAGTTGTGCATGGCGGAGCCGCCAATAGCAATAAAATGTACAGTCTTCAATGATCAATTGAGTTTGGTATAAAGATACCAAAAATGAGACTCAGGTTCATTCAAAATCAGGATTCAAAGCCAGGCTGTTGAACAATAATGCCTTGGCCGATAAATATTCGTTTTGCAGTTCTGCTGCTTTTAATCTTGCCTCTATAAGTTTGGTCTCACGCGAGTTGACCAGGAACAGGGAACTCTCACCTATCCCAAATTTCCGCTCCTCGGCAGATAACATGGTCTGATAATCCTCAACTATTCTTCCATTCAATTCTGTCTGGGTCGCATAGGAATTTATGGCCGTTTGAACCGCATTGATCTTGTTTTTTAATTGTAATTCGGTTGCGTTTATTTCAAGTTCAACATCCTGAAGTTTTAGCTTGGCCAATTTCAAGTCACCGCGTTCCTTCCTTAAAAATAATGGAAAGGCTACACGCACCGCACTTTTATAATTCGCAACATTAAAAGAGTTTGCGGTACGGGGAGTTTCCGAAAGAAAATTGTACATGAGATCAACCTGAGGCAGAAGCATATTGGCTTTCAACCTCCGGTTTATTTCGAGGCTTCTATATTTATATTCCAGCGACTGCAACTTTGGATGATTTTCAATTTGAAAATCAATTTCTGAGAAACCGTCAATATTCAGGGCGATATCGACCTGGTCATCCGCATTAACCGCAGGAATTACATTATCCTGTAACTCAACAGGGATGTAGTTATCCAACCAAAGAAAATTTGAGACTTCAAGTCTTCTTTTGATAAGCTCAAGACGTGCTTTTTCCAGGTTTAACTGTCGGTTTTGATAGGTGATACCGGCTTCTACTGAATCAATTGCAGCCCGCTCACCTACGATTACCGATTGTTTAATTCCTTCAAAGCGAATGCGTGCATTTTCCAGGAACTGGTTGTAAATCTCATATTGGCTGTAGGCCTGTATCCAGTTAAAATAGGCGAGTGAAGCCTCATACAGTACCTGGTTAACGGCCAGATCCCTGTCGGCTTTTACCTGCTCTCTGAAAAACCTTGCCTGCTTGAGAGCGGCCATTCTCTTATTGATCAAAAGGCCCTGTGCCACTGAGATCGAGATTCCAGCGCTGTACAGCCCGTCTACCGGAAGCGTGGCTTCTGGATTGAGAAAATCACCTTCATTCTGCTCAAAATTGGCCTGTAATTCGATGCCGTACCAGGTAGGGACCTTGAACGTGGCATTGAGCCTGTCATAATAGGTCAGGCTTTTGAATGCTTTTCGGTCAAAATCCACCTCGAGTTTGGGATCAAATCCTCCCCTGGCCCTGATAAGTTCAGCCTGGCCTTCATCAATAATGAGCTCAGCCTGTTTTGTAACCGGATGAAAGCGCTTGACAAAGCCAAGATATTCATCAAACCGTAAGACCTCTGTGATCGCTTCCTGTGCAAAGGAAGGGACGGTAACAAGGATCAATATGAGGATTAAAAATCTTCTCATTTTATTTCTTTTCAGATTTGGCCATAACCGGCTTGTAATAATTGGGCGGGAAACCGTTTAACTGGCGCCAGAGTTCAAACCATATCGGCACATCATCAAGCAGCGCTATTGTTCTCGCGCCTGAACCAACCCGTACGGCCTCGGGCCACTCGTGGTCCTCGGGATCGGGAGCCAGGAGTATCCTGTATTTACCATTATCACTGATAAACGTTTCAATGGCCACGACTTCCCCACCATATGTTCCGTAGGAAACATTTGGCCAACCGCTGAATACGATAACAGGCCATCCATCAAATTGAATTCTAACCTTCTCCCCGATGTGAATCAATGGAAGATCTATGGGCTCGACAAATGTTTCAACGGCCAGGTCATATACATTGGGCATGATACTCACCAGGCGCTCACCCTCCTTAAACGTTAGGCCTATACCACCTAAAAGTGCCTTATTGATATAACCCGACTGTGGAGCGGTTACAAATTGCATTTTATTCCTGATTTCATAGTTTGAATACGCATTTTGCAATTTACTCACCTGTGCCTCGGTGTCAAACTGCCCTGACTGGGCCGTAAATCGGTCACTCTGGGCTTTCGATATCTTATCGGCGTAAGAAGCATCCAGCCTCCCTAATTCGACCTGTGCATTTATCACCTCATTCTTGCTGGCCAGAAGTTTGTTTTGCTGTGAGATATATTTCGCTTCATTTTCCCTCAACTTCAAACGTTTGTCTTCAACATCCCTTGTTGCTTTCAGCCCTTCCGACTCCAGGGTTACCGTTCGGTCATACTGCCGCTTTGCTATTTCCCTCATCGTCTCAGCCGCAACCAGATCAATACTGTCGCTTTCAACCTTTAGTTTGGCCTGCAGAAGTTTGTTTTCTGCTTGCTGTAACTTGAGTTTTCTTTCTGTTTTCAAAGCCGAAATATTGCGTTCTAAAGCCGATACTTTCTCCTGATATGAATTCACCGAAAGCGATTTAGCTTGAATTTGCTCCCCTGTTCGCATAACAAGATCAGGATCGAAGTAATCACTTTTTACCTCAGATATCTTGAGTATGGTATCTCCTTTTTTAACCAGGTCGCCCTCCTTTACGTACCATTTCTCAATTCTGCCCGGAATGGGAGATTGAATGGACTGCGGTCTCTGGTCGGGCTTCAAAGTTGTCACCATGCCGTTACCGGTGATATTCTGGGTCCATGGCAAGAACAACACAATTATCCCGATGATGGCAAATACGATAAGGAATCGGTTAAAATACTTATAATGATTCTCATGGAATACCTTTTTACCGCAAGCGTAGGCCTTTATATTGACCGATTCATTTAATTTGTTATGTGAAATGTTTAGCATGTCTCCTTTGGTTTTATGCTGCTATTTTACCTTGTTTAAGTACTACATTTTTGGCACAAAAGCTCTGCCACCTGTCGTTCATACTTACAACAACTAATGTCCAGGGTGCATCCTCGGCTGTAAGCGTTCTCATGATTTTTTCGGCCTCATGTAATTCGAGTTGATCGAGCGAATCCTCAAGGATCAATAACTTGGGTTTAGACACTATTGCTCTGGCAAGAATGATCTTCTTGGCTACAGAATAAGATATTTGTTTTCCTTCGGGATAAAGCACCGTATTCAATCCTTTAGCCTGGTCCCGCAAGAAGGAACTCAAACCAACCTGATCTAAAGCCCAGTAAATCTGCTCATCTGAAATATCAGGATCACCAAACGTGATATTCTCGCGCAGGGTTCCTTCAAAAGGGGTCTCATCTGAAAGGGACAAGCCGATTTGTGACCTGTAGTGATTCAACTGAATGCTCTTCAAATTATGGCCGTCAACATTGATCTTACCGCTTGTAGGTTCAATTATTCCCGCTATCAAGCGCAGTAAACTGGATTTACCGGAACCGCTTTCCCCGCGAATCAACAGCCGGGTTCCCGCGTTGATGGTTAAATTGATATCGCTTAAAATAGCCTTATCCCTATTGGGTACACTATATTCGATGTCGGTCAATTCAATCATGAAATCATCTCTAAGCATCGGACTCTCCCCGTCAAGTGGTTCCAGATCCTTGTCGACCACCATACCAAGCTTTTCAAGAGAGGTGAGTACATCGTAAAAGGATTCCAGCCCCAGGATGAGCTTCTCAACTGAATTGATGACAAGGATGATAATGATCTCAGCCGCTACGAATTGACCGATATTCATTTCCTGGCTTAGAACC
>JABDPL010000029.1 GCA_013042825.1 Flavobacteriaceae bacterium
ACCGGGTATTCTGTCTTTTCGCGCAATCGCATGTTCGGTAATATGATCGGGAAAGGCTACACGGTTAAATCGGCTATGATGGAGATGAATATGGTTGCTGAAGGTTATTATGCCACCAAAAGCGCTAAAATTCTTAATGATAAGAACATCAAGAAGACCCGATTACCCATAATCGCTGCTGTTTATGCCATTCTATACGATGGGAAGGACGCAAAAACCGAGTTCGAGAAACTTACAGAGCTGTTGGATTGATCTCTAGAATGCTGACTGGAATTGTTTGAGAAACCGCACATCATTCTCACTTAACAACCTGATATCACCTATCTGGTGCAATAACAAGGCGATCCTGTCGATTCCCATGCCGAAGGCAAATCCGGAATACACCTTCGAATCTATACCACAGTTATCTAGTACATTGGGGTCAACCATCCCACAGCCCATAATTTCAAGCCAGCCTGTTCCTTTTGTCATCCTGTAATCGGTTTCCGTTTCCAGTCCCCAATATACATCTACCTCAGCACTGGGTTCAGTAAAGGGAAAAAATGACGGCCTCAGTCTGATTTTCGACTTCCCGAACATTTCAGTAGTAAAGTATTCAAGGGTCTGCTTAAGATCAGCAAAACTGACATCCTTATCTATATAAAGCCCTTCCACCTGGTGGAAGAAACAGTGGGAACGCGCCGAAATAGCCTCATTTCTATATACACGACCAGGAGAAATGGTGCGTATAGGTGGTTTATGCTGCTCCATGTAGCGTACCTGAACGGAACTTGTATGTGTGCGCAGCAGCATTTCAGAATCAGACTTCAGAAAAAAGGTGTCCTGCATATCTCGTGCCGGATGATATTCAGGCAAATTCAATGCGGTAAAATTGTGCCAGTCATCTTCGATCTCAGGCCCCTCGCTAACATTGAAACCTATCCTTGAGAAAATATCGATAATACGGTTTTTCACAATCGATATGGGATGGCGGGATCCGATTGCCATCGGCTCACCAGGTCTTGTTAGATCACCAAACACCCCCTGGTCATCAGACTTCTTATCGAGTTCCAGTTTTATGCTATTGACCTTATCCTGGGCAGTGGTTTTTAACTGGTTAATGGCCTGGCCATAGGCTTTTTTCTCCTCATTGGGCACGCTCTTGAATTCAGCGAATAACCCATTCAACAGTCCTTTTTTTCCCAGGAATCGTATCCGAAAAGCTTCAAGATCTTGCTGAGAGGTCGTATGGAAGGCCTCTGCTTCAGAAATAAGGGTTTTGATCTTGTCTATCATAGTGATTCTCAATAAATGAAGGCAAATTTAATAATTCCTAAGAGATAAATTCAGTCTCGATGAAATAGTTTACAATGGCCTTCTTCATTAAAATGCTCTGCTCGCCGGCCTTCAAATGGGGTAATTCCTCTTTTACTTTGTAATGCGGCCAACCATGCTCATCTATATAATCGAATTCATAATACCCATAGGGCTCGAGCAACCGGCATATGGCGATATGCATCAAATGCACCTTTTCATCTTTTTTAAAGGTACGGTGCAATTGTCCTAGTTCCTGAACGCCGATCAGGTAAATAATGGAGTCCAGGTCTAATGCTTCACCTTCGGAAAAGCGATCCGACAGTTTTACAACCAATGCCTCCCAGCGTTCTTTTAATTTTTCGTCTCTCGTCATTAAGGCACAAAGTTAAATACAAATGAAATACCACTAAAACTATGTCGTTATATTTGTTAAAACATCTTATCACGTGAATATCATTGACATATTATTGGGAGCGTTGTTGTTATTCGGACTGGTGCGTGGGTTATCGAAAGGGCTTTTCGTTGAGGTTGCATCCCTTTTAGCCCTGGTTGCAGGGATCTACGGGGCTATACATTTTAGCAATTTCACCGCTGAATTTCTTATGGAACGGGTAGAATGGGGCGAAAAGACCATAAACCTGACCGCTTTTGCCATAACCTTCATCATTATCGTAATCGCGATTACCCTTGCCGGCAAGGCCTTGACCAAATTAGCCGATTTTGCTGCTCTGGGCATTCTGAATTCAATTCTGGGTGGGGTGTTTGGCATTTTAAAGATCGGTCTGATCCTAAGTGTGGTTTTGTTGATATTCAGTAAAATGAATAGAACAATACCCTTTCTTGAAGATGAGGACCTTGAACAATCGGTCCTCTATGAGCCTGTAAAGTCACTGGCCCCTATGCTGTTCCCCAATTTCATACATGTGGAGGAGGTGGAAGATGAAACTGCAAAAACCGATTCCTGATATTAGGATGTGCTGAGGATATACTGTTTTGGGGTCGTGCCATATTTCTTCTTGAAAGCCGAAATGAAATGACTTGCGGTGCTGTAACCTACCTGAAGGCTGATCTCTGAAACATTGTATTTCCTGGATAGTAATTGTTTCCTTGCATATTCAAGCTTATAGTCAAGCAGAAAATTAAAAACCGATTCGCCATACAGATGTTTAAAGCCTTCCTTTAACTTTGAGACAGACAAGCCCACTTCATCTGCCAATTGTTGCAAACTGGGCGGTTCGGCCATTCTATCGATAATGATCTTCTTCGCTTTTTTAATCCTTTCGACATTTTCTTCACTATCGAGAAAAGGACAGCTTTGTTTGTCATCACTGGTTTCACCAAAGTATAAACAAAGCATCTCATAGGCCTTAGCCTTTAGATATAACTTCTGCATGGAATTGTGCTTCTGTTCATCCATGATCTGGTTCAGGACCAGAACTTCCGACGGACTTAAAGCTTTGTCCAGATAATATTTTTTGTGTCGGTTTTCTTCATTAAGAAATGGTATATGATCGGCCACCTGTGAAAAAAACGAATGAAATCGTTTGATTGAGAATATAAAGGTAATATGCCTTCCCCTGGGTGGAATTTCGAGGTTGATCGGGAGATCGGTATCGGGATTATAAAGCATCATGGAATTGTCGAAAGTTAAAGTTCTGCTGTAGTGAGGGCCATAATGCAAAATACTTTCATCGTACAGGCAGAAATGCATTTGAATGCAAGTTTTATCCACCGGCCTGTTAAACCAAATCGGTTCGTTTTTATCATTGATGAATTTTAAAACTGTAAATCCGTCCTGTACATAAATTTCCTGCATTTCTTTAAGCGTCATTTATTTTTTCTTTTTCAATATTTTTTAGTTTGCCCTTGTTGAAAGAGTTGCGCAAAGTTAAGTATATTAGGTCGCTTCACGCATTCTATTTAACATTTTATAAAGCGTTATTTATAAATCCCCAAGCGTTATTTAATAGAATTTAGCGTTCATAATTTTGCTCTGATTTTTAACTCACTACACATGCGCTTAACATTAATGGCCCTGCTATTTTTGCTTTGCTGTCAATTGCCTTATGCACAGGAAGACGTAATTAAATCTTCCGATAGCATTCGCACTGAAAAAATTTCGGAGATCATTTTAACGGCTACCCGGACCTACCGGCAACTGTCTTCACTTCCCATGCCGGCACAGCTCATCAAGGCAGAGGAGATCAAAAGCATCAATGCCCTTCGCCTGAATGATCTGTTAAGCGAGCAGACAGGAATTATCACAGTTCCCGACTTCGGTGGAGGCGAGGGGATTCAGATGCAGGGGCTCGATTCGCAATATACCCTAGTGCTTATCGATGGCGTACCATTAATTGGGCGTTCGGCCGGTACACTTGATCTGAGCAGAATTTCTGTAGGAAATATAAAACAGATCGAGGTGGTTAAGGGCGCATCTTCAAGTCTATATGGCAGCGAGGCTCTTGGTGGCGTGATCAATATAATCACTGAAAATCCGAAATCAGGATTAAAAGGAAAGCTCGACCATCGCTCCGGTAGTTTTAACACGAACGATAGTCGGCTAAATCTCAATTATAAAAAGAATAAACTGGGGCTTAATTTCTTTATAAATCGCTTTGAAACCGACGGTTATGACCTCGATGCCGATAATATCCTGAACACTGTTGATGCCTACACGAATTACACGTTCAGCGGGAAGGTTAATTATGATATAGGGAAGAACACCGATATCGTCATATCCGGACGATATTTCACCCAGGAACAAAACACGGCAGGGTCTGAACTATTCACCGGCCAGAGTAATATAGACGACTGGAATACGAGGTTGCTGCTTAATCATGAATTCAATTCGAAATGGAAAAGTGAACTGGAACTTTACGGAACCGGTTACAAGGCTACTGAATTCCTCGACGATACTGAAGGCAACCTTGTAAATGAGAGTGACTTCGACCAGGTATTGCTCCGCCCGGAATTCAGAACAACGCTTAAGTATTCGGAAACAGGGACAATTATCGGGGGACTTGGTATGAACCATGAAAGCCTTGACAGGAATGACTTTTCGACGAATCCCGAATTTAACTCACCTTATGTTTTCCTGCAGTGGGACAGCTATTTAAATAAAAAATTGAATCTTATACTGGGTGCCCGATTCGATGGCCACAACGAATACAAATCTCAATTCTCACCAAAATTGGCCATGCGATATGATCTAAGCGATGAGCTCGCTTTGAAGGGGTCAGTAGGTTATGGATTCAAAGCTCCCGATTTCAGGCAACTTTATTTCAATTTCTCAAATGGCGTGGTCGGTTATACCATTCTCGGTTACAACGCAGTGAACACGGTAATACCGCAATTGGAAAGCCAGGGCCAGATCGCAAACATTTTAGTCCCCTTGTCTGAATTCAATGGTCAGTTGTCTCCGGAGAATTCAGTGGGTATCAATCTGGGCGTCGATCTTAAACCAACCTCCAATGTTAGCATGAATATCAATTTGTTCAGGAATTCCATTGATGATCTGATTGATATCAGGATTGTGGCCAATAAGACCAATGGTCAAAACGTATTCAGCTATTATAATATCAACTCGGTTTACACCCAGGGACTGGAGTATAACTTAAGCTGGAAGCCAAATGAAAACTTAAGAATATCCGGAGGATATCAGCTGCTGTTCGCCAGGGACAATGATGCTGAAGAAGCCTTTAAGAATGGTGAGGTGTTTGCAAGGGAAAATCCTACTGCTCCTGCCTTTCAGCTGGATAAATCGGATTACTTCGGCTTGTTCAACCGATCCAGGCACACGGCTAATGTCAAGCTGTTTTACAAGATTGAAAAATGGGATGCCAATTTTAATATCAGGGGGGTATATCGAAGCAAATTCGGTCTGTTCGACACCAATGGAAATGCTTATCTGGACACTTACGATGACTTTGTAGACGGGTACTCCATCTGGGACCTTGCTATAAACAAGACATTCTATAAAAATTACGAATTAGGGCTGGGTATGGATAATGTTCTCGACTTTACAGATCCTCAGAACATTAGCAATATTCCAGGCAGAATCATCTATGGAACATTAACTGTAAATTTTTAAAAATCACACTATGAAAACTCTAAAACTATTATCGATTTTAACCCTTGGCTTGGTGCTCAGCTCATGTAGTAATGATGATGACGGTCCGCAATTGCAGCAAGTCGAATCAGATACAGTGCTCAATCTCTTCGCGCCTCAAACGGGTGGCCAGGGTGATCCTGTATCAGGCGAATTCACCAAATTTGATTTTAACAGTGGAGAAACCACAACTGATGCGACCGAATGGGATATAGCCTTCCGCGGTACGACCATTATAGTCAACGGAGGTGAATCTTTAGGAACCACCGATGAACCGGAAAGAACAGGAAACGCAGCTGCATATTTAGCAACCGGAACCTTTGGTGATATACTAGAGGTAACGCCCGATCAATTCAATCAGGATTCATCTGAAGGTTATGCCATTGCTTCGGGTAGTGGAAATGGCTGGTATAACTATAACTTCATGGCTAACACCATAGAGCCTATTCCCGGCAAAATTCTTGTTTTCAGAACAAGGGAGGGGCGATATGCCAAAGTAGAGATCCTGAGTTATTACAAGGATGCTCCTGATGAAATCACTCCGGAAATAGCGGCGAATGATCTCAGGTATTACACCTTTAATTATGTTTACCAACCTAATGACAGTGAGACTACATTTGAATAAGAACCGGAGTTATGTCAGCAAATTTTATCGATTACGTACCGATATTAACCACCATATTTTCATTCTTCTTTCTCAATGAAATTGTGTCCCATTATCGAAAGCGTAAAACACCTTATTTACTTTGGTGGAGCATCGGGGTTTTAACCTTCGGATTAGGAACGCTTGCAGAAAGTATCCATGCACTCTTTGGGTGGAACAGTATTAATTTGAGGTTATGGTATATTGTCGGAGCTCTTTTAGGCGGATTCCCATTGGCACAGGGTTCAGTATTCCTTTTGATGAAAACAGGGTTTGCAAGGATATCGGCTATTTTGATTGTAAGCCTGATCCTGGTTGCCTCCATATTTGTGCTGTTAACACCAATCGGTATTCCTGAAGGATTTGATAACAGATTGACCGGTGCGGTTTTCAGCTGGGAATGGGTTCGATATTTTTCACCATTCATCAACCTGTATGCGTTTCTGTTTCTCGTTGGAGGCGCGCTGTATTCCGCACGGAAATATTATGGTTTGAATGATAAACAGGTGCATTTTAAAGGAAATATTCTTATTGCTGTTGGAGCATTGCTACCGGGAATTGGAGGGACCTTTACCCGCATGGGATATGTTGAAGTTCTCTTTATTACTGAATTGTTAGGACTGTTAATGATTTATGGGGGCTATCGTATGATAAAAACCAAAAATGAAAAAGTCAAACAGGTAAAAGTCGTGACAAATCAATAAAAAAAGCCGCAGTATATCTGCGGCTTTTATTTTTTAAGTCAATACCTGAACCCGTCCTGAGGACAATTTATATACTGCCCCGATCATGGCAATTTCGCCATTGTCTTCCATTTCTTTGAGAATAGGACTTTTTTTGCGAATACGATCAATGGTCAAATGAACATTGTTTTCAATAGTCCGGTCTACAAATGCCCGGTTGGCTGAATTCATCTCACCCTCCACCTCTTCAGAGGCCTTTCTGACTGCGGGCATAATATTATCAAGCATGGCGGTTATATTGCCCAATTCAACCTCATCGCAGGCCGCTTTTACCGCTCCGCAACTCTCATGTCCCATAACCAGGATCAATCTACTGCCGGCAACTTTGCAGGAATATTCCATACTACCAAGAATATCAGTATTTTCAAAATTCCCGGCGACACGGGCTACAAAAACATCGCCTATAGCCTGGTCGAATACCACTTCTACAGGAACGCGAGAATCGATGCAGGAAAGGATGACGGCCTTCGGGAATTGACCTGAAGTCGTTTGTTGTACCAATGCGTTATGGTCGATAGTCTGCATATCGCCATTTGCAAATCTGTTGTTACCCTCCATTAGATCTGCCAGAACACCCTGCGGTGTCATGTTCTCCTGGAGTTCTTTAGTAATTGCTTTGTTCTTTATCATTGTTCTTGATTTTTCCTAGTGTCGTTAATATTTATTTTAATCCATGCCATACATCCATCGAAATCGGCAAAGATGTGTTCCTCAGGGATAAGGTCGGGTATGATATCGATGCGTTCCATCATATATCGGGGCTGATCGAGAACATCTACCAGCAAAACGGTAATGTTATGTCCTTCCAGGAAGACCAGGTTGTCTTCCAAGGTGTATAATCCCGATTGGTCGACATATTGCATACGATCCATCCTGATAACGACTGCTTCGGCCGATGGTGGTATTTGATCTACCAACTGCTGAAAATTACTGGTACTTCCGAAGAACAGAGGGCCTTTAATATGCTTTATAAAAACCTTGTCCTTTAAATCTTCCGGGAATTCCGCCTCATCGGCCCAGGCTTCTTCCTTTAAAAGTTTCACATCAGAACGTATCCCTGTGAGTTCTCCAATCTTCTTCATAAACATTAATGAGGCGATTATGAGCCCGATACCAACAGCATATACCAGGTTCCAGGTTGATGCCAGGATGAGAACCACAAGCATGATCATAACTTCAGAACTCAGGCGAAACGGTCCGAAACTGATATCCTTTGGTAAACTTGGAATAGCCCTGAGACCCTTATAGTCCATTACGCCTATCCCTACCGTAATGAGAATACCTGCCAGTACCGCTGCCGGAATTTTTGAGGCAATCGGCCCCAATGCAAGCAGTATAAATAAAAGCATAACACCTGCTATCATTCCCGACAGTCTGGTCTTTCCTCCTGAGTTGATATTCACCACGGTACGTATGGTAGCACCGGCACCCGGTATACCCCCGAAAATTGCCCCGATACTGTTACCGATACCCTGACCCACCAATTCCTTATTTGGTTTGTGCTTGGTCTTGGTCATGTTATCGGCTACAACGCTGGTGAGCAACGAGTCGATAGCACCCAAAAGGGCAAGGGTTAAGGCGGTGAATATGTAAGGTGTGATGTTCCCGAGTTTAAATCCAGTGAAAATCTCGATTACTGGAAACGGAAATCCTTCAGGTATCTTTTCAATCGGAATGTAATTAAATCCGAAGCCGATGGCCAAACCCGATACCACGATAAGAGCGACGAGCGTACTTGGCACGACTTTAGTAATCCGTTTGAAGCCGTAGATGATAATTATGGTTGATAAGGCCAGGATAAGTTCAAGCCAATTAATGCTTCTAAGTGCTCTCGGCAATATCTTTATGGTTCCGATTACCCCAGAAGCCTCAGTTGAAGCAAGGGTCTTAGCCTCGGTCATGATCTCTTCTTCTGTTATCATACCTGCCCGGGAAATGGTTTCCCTGAAATCCTCCAGGACGAGAATGCCTTCGCCAGCTTCTTCCTTTAAGATATTTTCAAGAATTATTTCCTCGGCCATTGGTTTAAACGCGTTCACGAATTCCATATCTTCCTTCGGATAGTATCC
>JABDPL010000065.1 GCA_013042825.1 Flavobacteriaceae bacterium
GTATATGCCCATATGCAGGCCACCGGAATGGTAAACGATCATGTGATGAGGTGCTTCAGGTATAACGAAATCTGATTATTTCGTCTGGCGTTCTTTTTCGATTATATAATCGATTCCTGCCACATCTTTTGGCGTGTAAGGAACGATATCAAGGATACGCTTGATAACCTCAACACGGGCTTTGCTCTTGCGATTTGCCTTGATGATATTCCATGGTGCTACATCGGTATCGGTAGTGAGGAACATGCGTTCCTTGTATTCGGTATAAGAATCCCATAATTCAAGTGCGCGCTGATCTACAGCACTATACTTCCATTTCTTAACGGGCGAAGTAATGATATCTTCAAAACGTTTGGCCTGTTCATCCTTTGATATCGAAAAATAGAATTTTATCAACTGGATCCCTGATTCAACGACCATACGTTCAAAATCGTTGACCTGGCTCATGAATATCTTATATTCCTGGGCTGTACAGAATCCGTTTACGGGTTCAACCACGGCACGGTTATACCAGCTTCTGTCGAAGAATACGATCTCGCCTTCCCGGGGCAATTGATTGATATAGCGTTGAAAGTACCATTGCCCGCGTTCTTCAATTGACGGTTTTGGCAAGGCGACCACACGGAACTGCCTTGGATTCAAATGTTCGGTTATCCGGCGAATAGCGCCTCCTTTCCCTGCTGCGTCCCGGCCCTCAAAAAGAATTACGATTTTCTTATCATATTCATGCACCCAATGTTGCAAGTGAATAAGTTCTACCTGAAGAAGTTTAATCCTGGCTTCATAATTGACATTCCTGAGAACCTTATTAATACTGGTATCATCCTCGGCAATAAACTGTTTTAAAGCGAGTTTGGAATTCAATCGTTTTATATCTTTCTTAGTGAAATCCATTATTCAACTTGATTGATCATCCTGTGATAACGCTGCACGACGTTAGGATCAGGAAGAATATTCTTAGCGGAGCTACCTTTGCCATCATAATCGAATTTAGACAGCACGTATCGGATACTCTCAAGCCTGGCTTGTTTTTTATTGTTGGTCTTAACAATTATCCACGGACTGAATATTGTATGAGTTTTACCAAACATCTGTTCCTTGTAGTAGGTATAATCATCCCATTTCTTCTGGCCCTGTTTATCAACCGGGCTGAATTTCCATCGCTTTAGCGGGTTTTGAAGCCTGGACAGGAAGCGTCTTTCCTGTTCATCTTTCGAAATAGAAAACCAGAATTTAATGATTACAACACCGTCCTCATACAACATATGTTCAAATTCAGGGACCTGAACCATGAACTTATCATACTGTTCCTTAGAGCAAAAACCCATAACGGGCTCTACAACTGCCCTGTTATACCAACTCCGGTCGAAAAAGACAATCTCACCCGGATTTGGTAATTCCTTTATATATCTTCGGAAATACCATTGACCCTTTTCTACCTCAGTTGGTTTATTCAATGCCACAACCCGCATAGATCGCGGATTTAAATGCTGTGCAAATCGCCTGATAGATCCCCCTTTACCGGCTGCGTCTCGACCTTCAAAGATCACACAGACCCGCTTTTTGGTATTAGCAACCCATTGTTGCAGATCGACCAGCTCGGCCTGTAACCCCAATAACTCTTTTTCGTACTGAACGGAGTAAAGGATTTCTTCCAGTCTTTCCGGATCAACTTTCTGTTTGAGGATCGACATGAAAGCATCCTGGTTTTTATGCTTTTTAAAGTCATCAATTGTCAACATATCGGGCATACATAAATTAGGTGGAATTTCTAGACCGAATTAACGCCGTAAATATCTTAAAAATTTATCTCTTGGCAACATTTCTGCCCCCAGACTTTCCAGGTGCGAAGTATATACCTGGCAATCAATAAGTTCATAAGCTCCTGATCTAACGAGCTCGATGAACCCGAATTTGCTGGCATTGCTCACAAGGCTAAACATGCTCTCCCCACAAAAAACCCCATTTCCCAGATCAACGCCATAAAGTCCGCCAACCATTTTCTCATCTTCATAGACCTCAACAGATCTTGCTTTTCCCATTTCATGTAATTCGCAAAATGCTCTTATCATCGAGGCTGTTATCCAGGTACTGCGTTGTCCTTTTCTACGAATAGTAGCGCATTGCTCTATGACGGTTTTAAACTTTTCGTTATGGGTCACACGAAATGTTCCTGACCTGAGAAGCCTTAGCATGCTTTTAGATATCTTAAGATTCTCAGGGAAGAGTACAAAACGCGGATCAGGGGACCACCAAAGTACGGGCTCTTCCGCCTCAAACCAGGGGAAAATACCTTTGCTGTATGCTTCTATAAGCCTGTTGGCACTTAAATCTCCACCAATTGCTAAAAGCCCATCGGCAGAAGCTACAGACACATCCGGAAACTCCATATTATCCCTAAGAAAGATCATAATTCTCAACTCGGTGCTCAGACAATAACCGATATATTTCTTTTGAAATTACATAAAATTTCATCATATTTGAAATGGCTAATGCTATAAAAATTTGTTCATCATTGCTTTTTTTTGAGTTTCATAGCATAGCTGAAAAAACCTAAACCACAGTATTAAGTCCTGATTAAATATCAGGACTT
>JABDPL010000039.1 GCA_013042825.1 Flavobacteriaceae bacterium
CAAAAAAATGTAACCAACAGCTGATGAAAACCGTCTTAGAAGTAAATGATCATCAACGACCAATCCTATATCGAGCGGATCCTTAAAGGAGATACCCATGCATTTGGTATTCTTGTAGACCGTTACAAGACGCTGGTATATACCCTGTGCCTGAGAATGATGGGAAACAGGGAGGAGGCAGAGGAGGTTAGCCAGGATACCTTTTTAAAGGTTTACAGGTCCATGGGGCGGTTCAAGGGGGATTCCAAATTCTCGACCTGGATCTATCGTATTGCATATAATACCTGTCTCGATCGGATCAAAAAGAATAAACACAGGCATTTGCTCAGCTCAATCGATGAGAAGGACCATTTCGATATTGGATTCATAGAGTCACGGTATGATGATCTCGATAAGAAGGCGAGGGCAGAAGCCATTAAGTCATGCCTTGAAAAATTGCCGGGCGATACCGGTTTCATCCTGACGCTATATTATTATGAGGAGCTTTCGTTAAAAGAAATAGCTGACATTACCGGGAACGGCTTGAACAACATCAAGGTCAAACTGTTTCGCTCTAGGAAGAAACTGATGCATTTATTAAAAGAAAATTTAGAACCAGAATTATTGGAAGGATATGAAAACAGGATCAGACCATCAGTTAGATAAATTCAGCAAAAGAATTTTTAAGGAATCAGGGCTGGAAAGTCCGGAATCTGACTTCACCCAGCGGTTGATGAGTCAAATTGAGTCGTCTGCTAACCGAAGTCTTTTTATCTACAAACCCCTTATCTCGTTAAAAGCCTGGGTTTTTATCGTAATAGCGGCACTTTCTGCCCTTTCGATTGCACTAATGGTTTCTTGGGAGCCGGTTGCCTGGCTGAGCGCATTGAATAAACCATATGAATTTGCCTGGAGTCTTTCCGACCTATTGCCGGAAGTTGAATTATCCAAACCCATGTTATACGCTGCTGTTCTCTTCGGCCTCTTGCTTTTTGTACAGATCGGATATCTCAACTCTTATTTCAAAAGCAGGATAAGGGTCTAATCTTCAAAATACCAGAACGGGATTGTGGCTACGTTGCGTTGTAAAGTATCGCCTTCATCGATATATTTTCTGTGAACCCTGAGCGTATGCCGGCCAGCTTGCAGATCGTGAATGTCTAAATAGGTTTCAAAACCCAATTCCTCCTTTAAACTCTGGCCAAGAATAAAATTGGAGTCATATTCCAAACTGTCGATTTGCGTATAATAAATCGTATTGAAGGTGTTTAAATAGGTCTTGGTTATGCTGTCACGTTTTCTAAAAGATATGCCGTCATTATTGAACCTGATGTCAGATCTTAATCCCCTTTTGTCTTCTTCAGGGCGGAGGGATTCATTGAAATTGAAAACCCGGTTCTCGATATTTTGATTGAAAACAATAAAAACTTTCAAATACGGATCCCTGATCACTTTTGAAGGTATGGCCACATTCTTGATAAAGACATCCTCCTGATCTGCAAGCATGTCCTCGTAATTCTGGCTATTCGCATAAATTTCACTTGAGGATGACCCTTCGTCGAGATAATTAGAGCGGTTATAATTGATAGAAGTTAATACTAGGATAACGACATAGATTGGCAAAAGCATAAAGCTCAGGCGTTTGCCAAACTTATTGTCAAGAAAGTTATAGACCAGCGGCCTGTATAGAAATGACAGGGTTAATATGTGAAATACCCAGTATACGGGAAAATATATCCGGGAGATCCATTGTTTCTTCTTTAGCCAGCCCTGGGTTATGAAATCAAAAAAGGTAAATAGCATCCCAAAGACCAGGAAAAACATCAGGGGTATTCCAATGCCTTGTGAGATCCAGCGTGGCAGGTCATCATTGCCTATCACATAATTTCCAAGCAGGGCAACGGCTATAATGATCAGGGTAATCGCCAATACGTAAAAAATAAGCAGGAAGGAGATCGCGAAGATCACACTGCAGTAATTCTCAAGATTGGCGATGTATCGATCGAATGAGCCCACCCGTCTTTTAAGATAACTGGTGAACTTCCGGGAATACCTTAAACGCTCATAATCGATATCACCCGAAACATAGCGCAACCCTAATGCTCCGATCCATAATCCTCGTAAGATGACATGCAGGAGCAAATTAAAGATCAATATGGCACAGGACACCATGGCCACCATCGAAACCACAAAGGTATAGATCTGGTCGTTGTTCTGAGCTTCTTTGGCACTTAAACTAATAGGATCGTAGGCCATGAACAGACCATATATTGCGAATCCTGAAATGATAAGCTCAAGCTGCCAGCTTTCCTCCTGAAGTTTTTCAAGAAGTTTTTTGAACGACGACTGTTTATAGTGTTCGGTCATTGATAAGCGAGATCATTGGGTAAGGAGATATCTCACTTTAAATTTAATGGAATTTTCTTCTAAAATTCAATTTTTATCAATTACTCCCTTTTCAACTCTTCAGTTTATCTTGAAACAGCTGTCGTAGTTTGTGCAATTTAGGGGTGATCACGTAGTTGCAATAGCCCTGGGAACTATTGTTCCTGTAGTAGTCCTGGTGGTAATCCTCGGCCTCATAAAAAATATCCAAAGCGCTGATCTCGGTAACGATGGGCTGATCAAAATAAGGCCTTAGCTCTTCTACAACCGATTCCGCAATTTGCCTCTGATCTTCATCATGATAATAAATGACCGACCGGTATTGGGTTCCGACGTCGGCTCCCTGCCGATTCAAAGTGGTGGGGTCATGGGTCGACATAAAGATGATCAGTATCTCTTTATAGGATATCCGTTCAGGATCGAAAGTGATCTGCACCACTTCTGCATGTCCGGTCCGCCCGGAACAGACTTCGCGATAGGTGGGTTTACCCGGGGCATTCCCGCCACTGTAACCTGAAACAACCTTGTCAACACCTATGACTTCCTGGAAGAGTGCCTCGGTACACCAGAAACAACCGCCGCCAACGGTGGCTAATTTGAAGTCAGGCATCTTCATTGAGTTTTAAGGATTCGGAATTGATACAGAACCGCAAACCGCTGGGTTTCGGTCCATCAGGGAAAACATGACCCAAATGGGCTTCACATACATTGCACATGACTTCAACCCTGACCATGCCATAGGAGGTGTCTCTCTCATATTTGATCACATTATCC
>JABDPL010000042.1 GCA_013042825.1 Flavobacteriaceae bacterium
TTGTATAGAATAATAATTCCTGCTTCTTAAAAATGCCTTTAAGACTAGTCAAACTGACAAGAGATTTTCGTTAGCATTAGGTTGTTTTTTCCTATCTTAGATAAAGATGTTCAGGGGCCTTCACAAAGTAATTTTATGCGCCGTCCTGTGTAGTATTTGTTTCCAACTTGCTGCACAACAATATGGGTATGTTCAATACAATTCCAACACCGGAGCGCCCTTCAGTAAAGTCTCGACTGTTATTCAGGATAAGAGTGGTTTTATCTGGATAGGCAGTGATAATGGTTTGTTCCGTTTCGACGGCATCCATTTCGATATTTACAGCCTGAATACCAAAAGCCAGTTTATCAACCAGCTTCATAAACGTGGTGATGATCTTCTTTTTGTAAATGACATGAGCATATACCAGATCGAAAACCTCGACTCCAAACCCAGGTTAAGCCCGATTTTAGAGGGCGGCATAAGTCAAAGTACAGATCATCCCTTTTATCCCAATGACTTTGTAATAGACCAAGACGAGGAAATCTGGATAAGCCAGTCTAATCATAGTATTGGACGTTTCAATACGACTGGTTTCACGGTATATCCCTTTTCTGAATCAGATGCAGCAGAAAAGCTGAACATACAAGTAGACCCTAATGGCGGTATCTGGGTACTTAGTCGGTTAGATGGCCTGTTCCTTTTCGATAAATCTTCAAACGCTTTCGAAAAGAAACTGCATATTGAAAACGGAAGGAGCCTATTGATCCATAACGACAATCTTTTAGTGGGTAACCATGCACTTCAGGTGTATACCATTGCAGAAAATAAACTGGAATTAAGGAAGTCGATCGCGATGGATAATGATCTCGTTACAGCTATCCATACCGATCAGAATGAAGAATATATCGTTGGAACTGAAAAAGGAAAATTAATCAAATTTACAGATTTGACCAGTCCACCTAAAACCATTTATGGTGCAAATGAAGCCCATCGGGTTGAAGAATTGGATTTTGGACAAATCAATGAGATTTACGTCACCACAGATAGTGCAAGCAAACAGGATAAGCTCTGGGTCTGTTCTGAGACCGGGCTCTGGCTGCTTCAACAGCGTTTTTTTAAAACGGTGGAGAATTTACCTATGAATAATCCCATTGCGATAGCCATGGGCATTGATGATAAGGTCAGGATACCCATGAACTACCTCTATGAAATTTCTCCGGAAGGGGACGATTTCATAGCCAGGCCGATGTATAATAATATGCAAGTGAATGCGGTTTCTCAGGATAAGTCAGGATATATTTGGGTAAGCACAACCACTCCAAAGGTTGAGTTGCTGAAATATGACAGGAACAGCATTATCGAACGATATGATTTTCATGAGCGGGGTGAAGCAATATTTTACTTGTATCCAGACAGTAAGGCCAATATTTGGTTCTGCCAGGCACCGGTTAATAAACCCATCGTAGGAATAGCCAAGATCGATACCGATGGAAATGTCATTTATTACGATGAAAATAAAGGCTTTTCCAGCCGGGTCTTAGCGCTTAAGGAAAGTTCCCGGGGTGAGATCTATGCCGTGGGTATTGGTGAGAACAGCTATCTCTACAAATATGATCCTGGGCAGGATCGTTTTATCAATCTTAGTCCTCCCCTCCCATTTACCGCCATGCTTAATTTTGAGGCGCATGATCTTACCATTGATGAACGCGGCGTGGTATGGCTTGCCACTACAGACGGCTTGCTGCGTTATGATTCGGAAAAAATCACCCTGATAAAAAACGACATTCTCGATCAGGAGGAAGTTCGTGGAGTAACCCATTTTCCAAACAATAACATATGGATTGCAACCGCAACAAAAGGACTTGTTTTCCTTCAGGATAATATCTCAACAGCCCTAGGGGAGCTGGAAGGTTTACCGGCAGTGATCAGTGCCTATCGCTGCATCACAACCGATGCAAACGGTCACCTGTGGGCGGGTACAGCTGAAGGGCTGGTTTACTCGCGAATATCTGCAGCAGATCTGCCCTTATCGAATGCTCCGAAAATAAGATCGATCCTGATTCAGAAAGAGGAAATTACATCTGGTTTTGATCAGCTATTCCAACTGAAAAAGAATCAGGATCTGAAATTGCAGTTCACCAACCTGTCCTTTCCTTCTAAAAATGTTCAATATCAATACAGGCTCATACCCCAAGCTGAGCGGGAAATTATTATTGAAGAACAGCATTGGCAGTCAAACGGGAACAATAATACACTCTTATTGCGTGATATCGATCTCGGTAAATTTTATCTTGAATTGAGGGCACGGCAGCCCGGGGGTTACCAATGGAGCGAACCAACGGAACTCAGATTTGAAGTTTTTATGCCCTGGTATCTACAAACCTGGTTTATATACGGCTCAATCGGATTAATCCTTTTTCTGGTAGCATACTACTTCCGCTTTTATGTGAAGCGCCGCTTTAAGCGCCTGCAACAGGTATTGAAATATTCCAATGAGAAGCTCGCCGATAAGGAGGCTCAACTTCTTGAAAAGATCGAAGAGTTTGAGGAACAGAAAGCAGAACTGGCCAATGCATATTCCAATATTCAAACTTTGGAGCTTTTTATAAGGGAAATTCCGAAGGAGGCATCCTGGAACGACATTATCACGGCAATGGGCAAGGCGGTTAACGAATCTATAGAAGTTGACGCCTTTGAGATCGCTTTTATGGAAAATGATGAAATCGTGCATCGCGGATATTCCAACCAGGAGCGCAGCGGGTATACTTTCAGAAGCAAGCCTTTTAACGTGAAAACCAGTTTAACCTGCTGGGCATTGAGCAATAACCAGGAGGTCCTTATTAATGACTACGATAAGGAACATGGCATGTACATCCAGGAAAAACCGGCTTATCGCTTTAATTCACTGATTTTTGTGCCCTTCAAATTAGAGAATGACCAGCCCGTAGTCCTGTGCGCCTACAGTACTAATAAGGACGATTTTGATAACAATGACCTGGTCATGTTCAGAATTCTGGCTCAATTCATACATTTTTCCATTCACCGTGAGTTAACCAAGCAATTATGAGTCGAAAAATATTGTTTTACCTAGTTCTACTCTTATCC
>JABDPL010000045.1 GCA_013042825.1 Flavobacteriaceae bacterium
CTCAAGTATCGACGGGTATTTTTGAGTGGCCTCCATCAAGGCTGTATAATCATCCGTTTTGCTAAAGAGGCCTTCCGCTGGTAAATCGCCGTTACTTTGGATCTCAGCCTTGGAAATCAATCGGTAGGACCCGTGTTCCCCAAAATCTTTTCCGAATTTATCTATGGAATACTGATTTAATTCCGGATTACCTGTCATAGCCATCAGATAGCCAACGTCATTCAACTCAATATTGTCGAAGATCGAATCGGAATAGATATCGGTATTCAAAGCCTCTAGGCCCAGCTCTCGGGCTCTTTTGATATTATCCTGGTTACTGTCGATCAATACCACGTGGCGACCATTATTAAGTAGATAATGCCCTATAAGACGGGAGATTTTTGACGCCCCTATTATTAAAATACCTTCTGATTTTGTCAGGAATACACCCACTAGTTTGGCAAAAATACGGGCAGTAGTAGCATTCAACAGCACGGTTCCCAACACAATCATGAAGACAAGCGGAGTTATATATTCAGCGCCTTCAACGCCCTGAATAATCAGCTTTCCACCGAAAAGGGAAGCAATACCGGCCGCAACGATACCCCTGGGGCCAACCCAGCTTATAAACATTTTTTCCTTCCGTTTTAAACGTGAGCCCCTGGTACTGGCAAATACGGCAATAGGCCTGATGATAAGTACCACAATAAGGAATAAGGCTGCTGTTTTCCAGGTGTAAAGAAGCAACATGTCCTCAATATTGATATTCGCCGCAAGAAGGATGAATAAGATCGAAATCAACAAAACGCTGAGTGATTCTTTAAAATACAGGAGCTCCTTGATGTTCTCGAGTTTTATGTTTCCCATTACCATGCCCATAACTACAACAGCCAATAAGCCCGATTCATGAGCAAAAATCTCCGATTCCACAAATACGAGTAAAACCACAGAAAGGGAGACCACATTCATGAGGTAGTGCGGGATCATTTTCTTGTTTATAGCGAAAGCAAGGGCGTGTGCAAAGGTGAATCCGAAGGTGGTGCCAAACAAAACGATTTTTCCAAATTCGGTTAAGGCTGTTTTTGTGAATCCGCCTCCGCCACCTACACTTATGAATTCAAAGACCAATACGGCGACAAGCGCTCCAATGGGGTCGATAAGTATTCCTTCCCACTTCAACACGGCCGAAACATCTTTTTTTAACGGGATGTTCCTCAAAATAGGTGTGATTACTGTGGGGCCGGTCACTATTATCAGGCCTGAAAACAAAAAGCACAACTCCCAGCTGAGATCAAAAAGAAAATGTGCCACGATTCCACCGCCTATGAAGGTTATGCCGGCGCCAACGGTTATGAGTTTCGAAATGGCAGGGCCAACGTTTCGTACTTCACTTCGTTTCAGTGTCAGGCCTCCTTCAAATAAGATGATGCTGATAGCAAGGGATACAAAATAATAAAGGCCCTCACCAGGGAACAAACCGCGCTGACCATTCCAAACAGGTTCGATCCATTTTTGTCCGTCCTCTGAAAGAAATTCAGCCCATATGGGGCCAACAATCAAACCGATCAGTATCAAAGGCAGAATGGCGGGTATCTTAAATCGCCAGGCCACCCATTGAGCCAAAATGCCTAAAATAATTATCCCTGCCAGTTCAACCATATTTCAATTTTATTTGGGCTAAAGGTAATAAGAATGCTTTAAATGATCATTTGGGCGGTAAGGTTTAAAAATACTATCTTTCCTCATCTCTCAAGGATTAAACGCTTCATGATAAAACCTTTTAGCACCGTCGGAATAGGCATTACCTTCTCACCAAATCTTGAAGCAAACCTGTTCGAAGCTGCACGGCTTTCTCTTTTTTTCGAATGCAAACTGATCCTTATTCATGTTGGCCCTCGAACAGATGAAAAGGTCAAAACCTTCGGAACAATTCTCGAGTCCTTTGTTCTGAAAAGCCTAGATTTTGAACTTGTTTTTCAGGAGGGAAATCCAGTTGATGTAATACTTGATGTATGTGTACATAAAAAAATCGACCTGTTGATTCTTGGTGCTTTAAAACAGGAATCTTTTTTCAAATATTATGTAGGATCGATTGCCCGCAAAATAACACGTAACGCCAATTGCGATATTCTGCTGTTGATCAACCCATCGGTTGACCGGGTCCCCTGTCAGCATATCGTTGTTAGCGGATTGGATGATCTGAAGACCCCAAGCACAATTGCAACAGCATTTTATATCGGGCATCAACTTAAAACGCAGCGAATTACAATTGTAGAGGAGATTTCAGATCATGAGCTCGTCATAAAGACCGATGATGACAAAGCCCTGAAAAAAACCAATATTGCCAAGGAGCGCATGCGATTACGGGAAGCTTCTAGAGTCATGGACATAGTACAAAAGATCGATAAAGACATGAAATCGGGAATGCTGGTTAAATCACAGCCGATATTCGGTCAGCGCGGCTATTCCATTGGTCATTATGCACAAGTGGCCAGGGCAGACCTGCTGGTGATGCATTCGCCCTCGAAATTGTCGTTTTGGGATCGTCTGTTTCCTCATGATATTGAGCATATTCTCACCGAACTCCCTACAGATGTGCTGATCCTCCGATGAGTTTAAAAAACCAGTCCATAAAAAAGTTCTTCAACGAACTTCCCAGGAATATTTTCTCGGGTTTTGTCGTAAGCCTGATCGCTCTTCCGCTGGCCTTAGGTCTGGCGATGGCAAGTGAAGCACCTCCAATAGCAGGAATTATTGCAGCGGTTACAGGCGGACTCGTGGTTGCATTCCTGGGCGGAAGCCATATGACCATAACAGGGCCGGGTAACGGGCTTGTGGGGGTCTTATTGATAGCTATAACCTCTTTGGGTTTAACTTCGGCATACGCTGCTATAATGTGTTCGGGGCTGCTCTTGATGTTATTGGGGTTTCTGCGAATGGGAAAACTAGCTGATTTTTTTCCGTCTTCTGCAATTCAGGGCATGTTGGCCGCCATAGGGCTCATCATTTTGGGCAAGCAATTTCATATTATGCTGGGAAATCGTATTACAGCAGACAGTAGCCTCGGATATCTCATTGAGATCCCGGCTACCCTGATCAGTTTGTTCAGTCTAACTGACAAGGGGCTCATTTATGCAGCGATAATAGGGGTTATTAGCCTGCTAATTATGTTGTTCTATCATAAGGTCAGAAATAAATATATGCAGTTGATACCGGCCCCGATGTGGATAGTTCTATTATCTATCGGGTTTAGTTATTACTTTGAATTGATACTGAAGCAGCAAAACCCCATCCATCCCGATTACCTTATATTTGGGATCCCCCAAGTTGCAGAGATTATCAGGGACTTGCCGGAGCCTGATTTTTCATTGATCGGAGGGTTTTCTTTTTGGTCGAGTGTTCTGGCGCTAACACTTATAGCCAGCATAGAATCGCTTCTGAGCATCAAAGCGATCGATAAGCTGGATCCCGATAAACGGCGATCGAACGTAAACAGGGATCTCAAGGCGCTCGGACTGGCAACCGTTGGAAGCGGTTTTCTTGGGGGTCTGAACGTGGTGACTGTAATTGCCCGTAGTTCGGTGAATATCAATAATGGCGGAACAAACCGGTCGGCTAATTTTTTCCATGCGGTTTTTCTCGTTCTGTTTATATTGCTATTCAGTACTCAACTGGCCCGCATCCCCCTGCCGGCTCTGATGGCTATCCTGGTTTATACCGGTTATAAATTAGCTTCCCCTGATATTGTTAAAAAAATATTTTCAATTGGCCGGGAACAGTTGATCATCTTTTTTGTTACCCTCATAATCACTCTCGAAGTTGGGCTCATTACCGGAATTTTATCCGGTGTATTGGTTACATTTATTATTCATGTGGTAATCAACAAAAATTTTTCCCTTTTTATCAGAAACGTATTAAAGCCCAATGTTTTGATGTACAAGGAGTCCGGACAGGAAGGAACCTATTACGTGAGCGTTAAACACTTTTGTAGTTTTCTGAACTATTATAAGTTAAAAGAAAAGCTTGAAGAGATCAATCAGAGTGATGACGTGGTAGTTGATTTTTCACTGTGCCAATTCGTTGATCATACGGTGATGGAAAATCTCAATAATTACCAGGATCTTTTCACAAAACGCGGTGGTCATTTTGAAGTGTTGGGTCTTGATATGCACAGCGCCGATTCTGAACATCCCTTTGCTTTTCGGAAACACCTGCCCATTCCGAATTTGCTCGGCAGTTTTACACGTCGCCAGAGTTCGCTTCAGGAATTGGCTGCCGACTTTCAATTGCATTACGATGCTGATAATACAAAAGAGGTTGCTTTCCTGGAAAATTTTCTGTTTTTCCGAACTAAGGAAATCGACCATATCTTCAATCAGCTTATAGATAATAAAATGGGATCAGATATCTTCGATATTGAGTTTTCGGAGGGCGAATTTATCGCCAAAGAGATCATTCGCAGCACGATGATGCATATCAGGCTTGATAGCGAAATTCCCGAATTTACAATTGACCGTGAAGGGCTTTTAGAGCGATTCTATTCCATAGCCGGTTATCGCGATATACCGTTTGAGAATCATCCCGATTTTTCACGGCGATTTTACCTTCTCGGTGATGATGAGCAGGCTATAAAGGCCTTTTTCGATACAGAACTCATCCATTTTTTTGAGAGCAATCGGTATTTCCATGTTGAATCGAATGGAAAGGCCTTGCTTCTGTTCAGTAAAGAGCGGCTGGCAAGTTTAAAGGAGATCAAAGCTCTGCTTGATTTTGGACACCGATTAAAACAAGTGATTCAAAATAAGTAATATCCCCTGCGGAATTCAGGAGGTTTTATTATTTTGCACCTTCTTTATATGAAGCTTTATCCTATTCAGGCCGGTAATTTTAAACTCGATGGTGGTGCCATGTTCGGTGTGGTTCCGAAATCGCTCTGGCAGCGGACAAATCCGGCCGATTCAAACAACATGATTGACCTTACGGCACGGTGTTTGCTGATCGAAGAAGGAGATCGATTGATCCTTATCGACAACGGTATGGGAGATAAGCAAAGTGAGAAGTTTTTTGGCTATTACTATTTGTGGGGAGATGATAACCTGGACAGATCATTAGGGAAATATGGATTCCATCGCGATGATGTAACCGATGTTTTCCTCACCCACCTGCATTTCGATCACTGTGGAGGCAGCATTCAATGGAATAAAGATGGAAGTGGCTATGAGCCTGCCTTTAAAAATGCTCATTACTGGAGCAACGCCGATCACTGGACCTGGGCTACCGAGCCCAATAAAAGGGAGCGGGCATCTTTTCTGAAGGAAAACATACGCCCTATTGAAGAGTCTGGTCAGCTAAAATATGTCGATGTTCCTGAAAACTATATTTTGAGGAATTCACCGCTTGGTTTTGATGTTTTTTTCGCAGACGGTCACACCGATAAACAGATGATCCCCATGATAGCTTTTGAAGGAAAGACCGTTTGCTTTATGGCCGATCTGCTGCCAACAGCGGGCCACGTTCCCCTCGCCTATGTGATGGGATATGATACCCGTCCGTTGCTTACGCTTGACGAAAAAGATTATTTTTTGAAAATGGCTGCCGACAATAATTTCTATCTTTTTCTGGAGCATGACGCCCATAACGAGATCATAACCGTAAAACATACAGAGAAAGGTGTTCGTTTAAATGAACGATATACATCTGAAGAAATTTTTAATTAAAAATAAATCTATGAGAAAAATTGAAATGAAATTGTTATCGCTGATTGCAGGGCTTTTGCTGTTAGGATGTGGAGGAACGGCAGATATTTTGTCAACGCCGGTAGAAAATATCGATAACACACCCCTTAAAGTATCTGAACTTACCGACGAAGAAATGAAAACCTGGGGACACCGCGACCTGGTTACTGATACCATTCCGGGAATGAGTGTTAACAGAGCTTATGATGAATTGATCAAGAACAAAAAAGGGAAATCGGTTGTGGTTGCCATAATCGATACGGGAATAGATATTGATCACGAGGACCTAAAGGGCGTGATTTGGAAAAATACGGATGAAATCCCTAATAATGGAAAGGATGATGACAAGAACGGCTATGTTGATGATATTCATGGCTGGAACTTTCTTGGTGATTCCTATGATGAGCAAATGGAATATGTCAGGCTTCTGGCCAGTGGCAATACCAGTCATCCGAGATATGCCGAGGCTCAGGCTGAACTTGAAAAAGAATACAACGAAGCTTTATCCAATAAAACGCGATATGAGCAGATCGTTCAGCAGATCAAACAATCAGACGCAGCTGTTTCAGCCCATTTGAATAAAAAAGAATATACCCGTGATGAGGTTTTTGCTATCAAATCGGACGATCAAACATTGATGCAGCACGTTAACGTGATTAAACAAACCTACGGTTTTGGTATTGGGACTATTTCAGAAACCATTTCTGAGATCAATGATGGCGTTGAGTACTACACCGAACGATTAAACTTCCATTTCAACAAGGAATTCAAAGGGCGTAAGAATGGTGATAATCCGGATGACTTCAGTTCAAAAGCATACGGGAACAGCAATGTCAAGCCCATTAAAAAAAGTGAAAGCCACGGAACTCATGTTGCAGGAATATTAGCTGCAAAGCGGAATAACGGCCTGGGTGTAAACGGTGTTGCCAACAATGCAAAAATTATGGTCATACGGGCGATTCCCAACGGAGACGAATACGATAAAGATGTGGCGCTGGCCATTCGATACGCGGTAGATAACGGGGCAAAAGTTATCAATACAAGTTTTGGAAAATACTATTCGCCTCATAAAGACAAAGTAAGAGAGGCCATTTCTTATGCGGCGTCTAATGATGTTCTTATAGTGAATGCCGCAGGAAACGAGGGAATCGATATCGATAAGAAGGATGTTTATCCTAATGATGCCACAGGAGTAGGCCCTGAAGTGTCTGATACTTTTATAACGGTTGGTGCCCTCACTCCAAAATATGGATCCGGATTGGTGGCCAACTATTCTAATTACGGGAAAATTAATGTTGACGTATTCGCTCCGGGTTCTTCCATTTATTCCAGCATTCCTGAGAATCAGTACAAAAGTCAGCCAGGAACATCGATGGCGGCTCCAGCAGTAGCAGGGCTCGCGGCATTGATCCGCTCTCAGTATCCTTCGCTAAGCGCAAGCCAGGTGAAGACTATCATCCTGGAATCGGGGCTTCCGGTCAAAGCTAAGGTTATTGTTGGAGGAAACACAAATGACGTAAGGCCATACGGTGAACTCTCCAAGTCTGGAAGGATTGCCAACGCCTATAACGCCTTGATAATGGCGGCAAAGATGGCCCGATAAAGAATAAAGTATTGCGATGAGATCAGTAGTATTAGTTTGTTCAATGCTATTTCTTGTGCTGTCTTGCAAAAGCGCCCAGCAACCTGTAAACGCACCTTTTATTTCCGATCCAGAAAAGCCGGGAGATAATCGCTATTACTGGCAGCAACGGGTGAATTATAAAATGGACATCGATATGGATGTCAATTCCTATCGATACAAAGGAAAACAGACGCTGGAGTATACCAATAATTCACCAGACACATTAAAACAAGTGTTTTATCATTTGTATTTCAATGCATTTCAGCCCGGTAGTGAAATGGATGTGAGGTCCCGGTCAATTGCCGATCCTGATTCTCGAGTGGGATCAAGGATCTTTAATTTAAATCCGGACGAGATTGGGTATATAATTGTGAATTCCCTGAAACAAGACGGAAATGCCGTGGTTTATAAAACCGTAGGAACAATTCTTGAGGTCGACCTGTACGGTCCTGTATTCCCCGGTCAAACAGTAATCTTCGATATGGAATTTGATGCGCAGGTCCCCGTTCAGATCAGAAGATCGGGAAGAAACAATAAAGAGGGTGTTGCCCTTTCAATGGCGCAGTGGTATCCGAAATTGGCGGAATATGATTTTGAGGGCTGGCATGCTGATCCCTATATCGGGCGTGAATTTCACGGGGTCTGGGGGGATTTTGAAGTCACCTTGCATATTGACAAGGACTATGTTGTAGGTGGTACAGGATATCTTCAGAACCCAAATGAGGTGGGGCATGGATATGAAACCGGAGAAGTCAGGCGGCCGTCGGGAGATAAATTGAGCTGGCATTTCATAGCTCCTGATGTTCATGATTTCACATGGGCAGCCGATCCTGAATATATACATGATCGATTACAGGTTCCCAATGGACCAATGCTACATTTCTTTTATCAGGATGACCCTGATATTGTTGATAATTGGAAGAGGCTCCAGCCAAAGACCTTAGAGTTAATGAACTTCTTCAGTTCAAGAATAGGAAAATACCCATACCAACAGTATTCAGTAATTCAGGGAGGTGACGGTGGAATGGAATATGGCATGTGCACACTGATAACCGGCGGCAGGGATTTTGGCAGCCTGGTTAGTGTCACATCTCATGAGCTCGCTCATAGCTGGTTTCAGTTTTTGTTAGCAACAAATGAATCCAAGCATGAATGGATGGATGAAGGCTTTGCCGGTTATATCTCGGCACAGGCCAAGAATAAAATCATGGATCAGAGGTTCAAAAACCCGAATTCGGGGTCTTATGATGGTTATTATCAATTGGTTGCTTCCGGTTTGGAACAGCCGCAGAGCACCCATGCCGATCGCTATAAATATAATTCAGCTTATGGATCGGCCGCTTACAGCAAAGGCGCTGTTTTTCTCGCTCAGTTAGGATATATTATAGGCCAGGAAAATCTCGATATAACCTTAAAACGTTATTTCAACACATGGAAATTCAAACACCCGGCCCCAAATGACTTCATCCGAGTAGCCGAGAAAGTTTCCGGACTGGAATTAGACTGGTACCTGACCGACTGGACAAAAACGACCAACACTATCGACTACGGAATTAAATCGGTGAGCGGATACGGAGCGGGGAGCAAAGTGGTGCTGGAGCGCATTGGTCTTATGCCAATGCCGCTGGATATTTTAGTGGAATATAAGGATGGCCGTAAGGACCACTTATATATTCCTCTCCGGATGATGCGCGGAGAAAAGCCCGCCGATCAGAAAATCAGAACCATTCTTGCCGATTGGGCATGGGCCTATCCCGAGTATGAGTTTACCCTAGAGCGCCCTGTGGAAAATATCAGGAAGATCACCATTGACCCCGAAAATCTGATGGCAGATATCAACAAAGCGAACAACTCGTTTTAATTCAGTATTATTTCGAATACCAGGGGAGGTCCTTATACATTTCTATTTTGGTCACGCGTTCCCTGTTATTGAGTTTAAGGTGGGTTTCATCGGTGAATTTACTCCTGAATCCCAGCAAATGGAAGAACTGTTTTGTAAAAAACCGGGCGATTTTCAAATTGACCCGCAGAGTGCCATTCGATTTGTCCTGCCAGGATACTCCTGGTAAAATTACCAATAAGCCATCAGCCTTCCGCTTTCTGAGAAGTTCAGATAATCGAAGGAAGAATGGTTTGATCTTTCTAATAATAAAGAATCCTTCTTTCCCCTTATTCTGATATAAGGGCATAAAAAGGCGGGCAGTATGGGGCGCTTCGATTAACTCCCCATTTGCTTTGGCAAGTACAGTACCCTTCTCTATATTTTGAAAACTCTTAAAGTCAGGAAACATGCTGAAAACATCACCATTTTGCAGGCGGTACAGATGAATGATCTCGAAGAATTGATTTAGGTTTCTCGCATATCGCTTCAATTGATCGAAGCATTTCTCGATAATGGGAAAATCGCTCCTTTTAATTGAATTGGTCAATTCCAATGTCAGGTAAATGAAGGCCTTGGCATTTGAGATGGCTGTTCGTTTATCGTGTTGCCCAGATTCAAACCCTACTGCAACGTAGCCCTGGCCATTAATATAACTCAGCAATGGTCCCGAAAGGTGCTCTTCAATGCCCAGAACAATAGGAACCGGATAATGTTTGGCGAATTTTCTGTTGATGAGCGCGTCATTGATTGTAATAAAAGGCAGGGTTTCGCTGGAAGTGGTGTGCAGGTCTATAAAATAATAGGGCGGTTGGTTCAGTTCCAACAAGGATTTTATTATTTCATACAATTCATATTGTTCATGTTCTTCATGATGGAGTTGGGACTTCGAGTTTATCTCATCCAGGTTTTGCTCAGACCAAATCCTGTTAAGATCCTTTTCATTGAACCTTACGCTCTTCTGCAAAGCTGAAAGGTTTCCAGCTATGGCATAGAAGGACCCATTTACTTTTTTCAGGTCAATCTCCTCAAGTACCTGTTTCAAGGCAAAAACACCCGCGGGTTCGTTGCCATGAATCCCGGCAAAGATAATAACCGTCGGACCGGTTTTATTTTCAACACGTCCGATAAATCGGTTTACTTTAATGGTTGTGTCTAAGGCTATACTGTGAACTTCAACCATTAAATTAAAGATCGTTTAGGGTTATAATTCCTATCAGCTGATTATCTCTGATCACCGGAAGGCAGGTTGTTCTCTGTTTCTCCAGAATATCAATTGCCGTTTGCACTGAATCTCCCTGGCTTATTACCGGGAATTCTGTGATCATGACATCACCCACTGCGCTTTTAAGCTTTCTTTCGTCTTCTTTAATCTCTTCGATATCACTCCACCGGAGTACACCTACTACTTTTTTGTTCGAGTTTATAACCGGCATGTGGTGAATGCTCTTCCAGCGCATGATGTTAATGACCAACTCAACACTATCTTTTTCGTAAACCGTGAAGATATCTGTACTCATGATGTGCTCGACCTTTTTCCCCGATTGAACCACCGTTCTTGTATCGGGGTCCAGGATGCGCCATGAGGATACCGGAAAATTAGATTCTTGTTTTTCGTAAAGGCAGGCTGTAAGGGTTTGAGCTGCTTCAAAATACTTCATCCTTGACAACAAATTGCGATAACTCGTCGTCATCCACTCAGAACCGGTAAATCCTTTCACCCGATTCTCGATAATAGTCAAATAATATTCAGCATCCTCCGGTTTGATTCCAAGGCTGTAGAGTCCGCGATAAGCCATCGGCAGGAAGACATCTAAAATCAGTTCATGGCTGGGGACGAACTTATTATCCCAAATGAACTGTGTTGACATGCCATAGCGAGCAGCATTGAAGAAATTAGACTTGGCGTCCTTAAAGTTCATTTTTTCCGCAATATTCTCATATTCCTTAGGGCGGCCTTTCATAACCCCAACCCAGAACACGGTATTCGCAATTTCATCGGCTATAGTTGGGCCGGAGGGGATGTACCGATTCTCAATACGCAAATGAGGCTTGCCATTTCCGACGCCATAACACGGCCTGTTCCACCTGTAAACGGTCCCATTATGCAAATTTAGCGCTTTGAGCTTAGGGATCTCCCCGTTATTCAACATGTCGACACTGTCCTTAAAATATTCGGAAGTGACCAGGCTTCTGAACCTGGAAATATTGTCCTTGAAGATATCTGTGACCGAACCAGAGGTCCACTCACTGCCAAAACTAACCCTGGCTTGCTTTTCGTTCAGCATAAAGGAATTGGCTCTTGTATCAACACTCTGCGTAAACAAGGCAATCCTGGTTTCACTCCATAGTTCCTTTCCAAATAGCAATGGTGAATTTGTGCATACACTTAAAACAGGTCCAGAAACAGCCTGTGCCCAATTATAGCTGTCGATAAAGTCGTCCGGATTTATTTGCAAATGAATCTGGAAGCTGGTATTACACCCTTCAAGTAAAACGGAGTCATGAAGCAGATTCAGCTCGTCTACGCCTTTGATGTGTATTTCGAAATTATCTTTTCTCGATTCCCGAATAGCATCATTAAGCACAAAATATCTCTGAACATCGGTCATGTTTTCGAGCTTTATGTGCCTGAGCGACAGGGTTGGTAATATCCCGGTAAGTAAAATTTTAGAATTATGTGCTTCAGCGACTTTCTTCGCCTTTTCCATAAGGATTTTGAGTTGGTTGCTTAATTGAGTAAAGCAATCGCCGGTAAGCTCAAAAGGATCAAGGTTCAGTTCCAGGTTGAAACTTCCTATTTCGGTAGTGAAGTGATCGTCATTGATATCGTTCAGAATGTCCAGTGATCCCATTTTAGGGTTGAACTGATCATCCACAAGACAAAATTCCTGCTCTGCTCCGATCCTGATCGGCTCTTTTTCAATAAGGCCGTCAGCGATCATCTGATCAAGAGCTTGAATATCTCTTACGAGTTGATGTATGTAATTAGCCTTATCCTCTTTCGAAGTAAGCTTAATAACCTTCAAATCTCCCATGTGCAGTGTAAAGATAGTGAATGAAAATTCAAGATACTATGCCCCGGTCATGGAAAAAATGATATTTATCATGAGGACTTTCTGGTTATTCCTATTTTTGTCGCTAATGCGAGCGCGCTACAGAAAAAAAGACAAGCTTAAAAGCAGAAAAGTAATAGAAAAACTTTTTCGCCAGGGAAAAGCCTTAACGGTTTTCCCCTTGCGATTGATCTTTTTGCCTGCTGATTTTGATGACGATTCTAAAATAAAAGCAGGATTTTCTGTTTCCAGCAGGGTGTTTAAAAAGGCTGTTGATCGCAATCGCATCAAGCGACTGATGCGAGAATCCTATCGCCTGAACAAAAACGATCATTTTAACAACTTCACAACATCCTGTGCGTTAATGATTTTGTACATTGGCAATACTGAGCCAACCTTCGAGCAGATCGATAAGACCATGATTGCGGTGCTCTCAAAGCTCGATGATGCTTTAGCGCCCAAAAAATTAAAGCCATGAAAAAACGAATTATTATTTCCTTCGCAGCCGTATCTATGCTGTTTATGGGAACAGCTTTTCAAAATGATTTCTTCGAGATAGCAAAACAGATCGAGATCTTCACCACTGTATTCAAGGAACTGAATATGAACTATGTGGATGAGACCAATCCGGGGGATCTCATGGATACAGCTATTAAAAACATGTTGGAGGACCTTGATCCTTATACGGTTTTTATGAATGAACAGGATATAGAGGCCGCGCGAATTAACAATACGGGTGATTATACAGGGATAGGCGCTACGGTCAAAACCTTGAAAGATAAACTGGTGGTTGTAGAGCCCTACAAAGGCTATCCGGCTGATAAGGCCGGACTAAAAGCGGGGGATGAGATCATAAAAGTTGGCGATGTCATCGTATCCGATTTCAGTGAAAATGCCGGTGATCTTCTCAGGGGCGCAGCCGGAAGTAATGTAGATATAACGTACATACGCCAGGATAAAACCTATAATGCAAGTATCAAGCGGCAGGACGTTGAGGCAAAAGCAGTTCCGCTATCGCAAATGATCAATGAAACGACCGGGTATATCGCATTGTCTAAATTTACGAGGACCGCCTCCTATGAAGTTCAGAATGCCTTGCGCCTGTTAAAGGCAGACGGCGCGGAGAAGTTGATACTTGATCTTAGGGGAAATCCCGGAGGATTACTCAACGAGGCGATCAATATTGTCAATTTATTCGTGCCTAAGGATGAGCTCATCGTTACCACAAAATCAAAGGTTGAGAAATATAACAAAACCTATTATACACAGCGGAGCGCTATCGATACCGAAATTCCTCTTGTGGTCCTTATCGACGGAGGGAGCGCCTCGGCAAGCGAGATAGTTTCTGGCTCGCTTCAAGATCTTGATCGTGCGGTTGTAATAGGAACGCGAAGTTTCGGCAAGGGGCTCGTTCAGCGGCCTAAACAGTTGACTTATGGCACCCAAATAAAGGTAACCATATCGAGATATTACACCCCTTCAGGACGATGTATTCAGGCGCTGGACTATTGGAACCGGGACCAAAGCGGAAAAGCTGTTCGAGTAACGCGCGACAACTATAACGAATTCAAAACACGAAACGGCCGTTCGGTTTTTGATGGCGGTGGGGTTGAGCCTGATGTTGACATTGCGAATTCTAAGATATCACCTATAACTAAGGCTATAATCGACAAGGATTTATTGTTTGATTTTTCCGTAAAATACTATTATGCTAATCCAAAGCCCAATCTAAGTTCATTTCGTTTAACAGAGACTGATTTTTCCGATTTCATATCGTTTCTTGAATCTGAAGGTTTCGCATTGGAAACCAAAACTGAAAAGGCCCTTGAAGAGCTCATGAACACCGCTGCAGATGAAAAGATAGAGTCTGCCATCTCTGCCGGATACCAGTCTATTCTCAATCAATTGAACGCATACAAAAATGAAGCTATCAATAAAAATAAAGACCAATTGATGGCTTTGCTTGAAAACGAGATCATCAAACGGTACTTCTACCGGCAGGGACTTCATGAATATTATCTGGCTAATAATGAAGAAATATTAAAAGCTGTTGAAATCCTTGATAACCCTGGGAAGTATAGCTCATATTTAAAGCCTTAAACGCCCGATTTTGAGCGCTTAAAAAAATAAAAAGTATATTTAAGGCAGAGAATAACATGACAATATGTTACGCTTCAAATATATTCTGCCCCTTATTTGCGCCTATTCATTTTCCCAGGAGATGTCGCACAACGTGTATTTCGGTACCGATCAATACGTTGTTAATCTCGATGAGCAAAGGCGATTCCAATCATTTTTAAATCAATTGGATACACTCGACATCAACAAAATTACCATTTATGGGTTTTGTGATGACCGGGGTACTGATGAATACAACCTTCGGCTTTCGAAAAAGCGGGCCAATGCTATTAAGTGGCATTTTACCGATAGCGAGTTTTCTGAGGAGCTGATCACTATTCTTGATGGAAAAGGAGAGGTTGCTCTTGATCCACTAAGAGGAGGAGACATCAAAAACATGCGCCAGAGCAATCGTCGGGTTGAAATACATGTTGATATTGGTGCCTCCGGCAAGGTGAAGGATACATTGGAAATCCCAACCACCCAAGAGGTGCTTAAGGGGGCTCTGGAGGTGGGTGATAAGATCAAACTTAAAAACATCTATTTTAAAACCGGATACAGCACTGTTACTTCCGAATCTATTCCAACTCTAAAGGAAATAGCCGATATTCTTGTTGAAAGAACTGATCTATATTTTACAATTCAGGGACACGTTTGCTGCACCCATGACACTTATGATGCCGTAGACCGGAAAACCAATAAGCGAAACCTATCTGTTTCACGTGCTAAATTTATATACACCTACCTTCTCAGGCGGGGGATTGAGAAAAAGCGGATGAAATATGTGGGGTTGAGGCGAAAATTCCCCCTCGGGGGTCATCCGAAATTTGACAGGCGGGTTGAGATAGAGATCACTTACGTGGCTAAGGATCATTAGATCTGGTCATTCTAATATGGGGGATTCCATCTTCAAGGTAAGTGTCCCCGTGTTCGATAAATCCTAATTCATTATAGAAAACGATTAAATATGTTTGAGCCGAAACCGTTATTTCAGCAGCCTTATAATAGTCTTCTGCCGCCTTAATTGTGGCTATCATAATATCCCTGCCGTAGTTGTTTGCGCGTTCATTTCTTTTAACAACAACCCGCCCGATCGTCGCTGCTTTAAAATAATATCCTGGCTTGAACAGCCGTGCATAGGCAACAAGATCTTTTCCTTTATATCCCAGCACGTGAATGGCCTTTTGATCCTTGTTGTCGATGTCCTGATACACACAATTCTGCTCAACCACAAAAACCTCACTTCTCAATCGAAGGATCTCATAAATATCATCGGTATAAAGATCTTTAAATGGCCTCGCTTTAATGGTTAGCATATCAGTCCTGGATAATTATATCTTTTGAATCCTGCCGTCCGAATTCCGGCTGAATATTGACGTGATTGATATTGAATTTTTCGAAAAGGGTGTGTTCAATAAGCAAATGAATTTCATTGAATCGAGATAAGGAAATATCCGATGTGAAATCGACATGGGCTTCCAGGTGGATCTCTTCCTCATTCAGCTGCCAGACATGGATATGATGGATATTATCAACCTGGTCTATTTTTTGAACCTCTTTTACAATGGCTTGTATAGCAATATTGTCAGGGGTAAATAACATCAAAACTTTAAAGGATGATTTAAGAAGGTCATAACCCACAAAGATCAGATATACGGCTATAACGAACGTCAACAGACTATCAACCCAGAATAATTCATAGAATTTCATCAGGATTCCACCGATCAACACGGCTATACTCGCGAGCATGTCTGTAAATAAGTGTAAATATGCACTCTTCATGTTCATATTCTTCTTCGACTCGTCACGCAAGAGCCATACACTGAATCCATTGGCGGCGATCCCGATAAGGGACATCCAAATAACGATGTTGGAATTTATTTCAATAGGTGTTGTGAAACGCTCTATAGCTTCTTTGATAAGAAAAATTGCAATGATCACAAGTCCTGCTGCGTTGACAAAAGCCGCCATGATCTCAGCTCGCTTAAAACCAAAAGTGCGGTCGAGTGAAGCGCTTTTCCGGGATAGTTTCGCAGCGATAAAACTGACGATTAAAGAGATAACATCGGAAAGGTTATGAAGGGCATCGCTGAGAAGTGAAATACTTGATGAAACGAAACCTCCAATTACCTGGGCAATTGTAATTAGAAGATTAAGGAGAATGGCAATTAAAAGATTCTTGCCTTTATAAGAATGATGATCCGCGTGATTGTGACGATGATTATGGCCCATTTAACAATTCATAGGAATTTTATCGACCCGCCTTTTATGCCGGCCACCTTCGAAAGCTGTGTTTAAAAAGGTATCAACCATTTCGAGTACCTGCGGTATAGCTGTAAACCGCGCGGGTATACCTAGAATATTCGCATCGTTATGCAGGCGAGCCAATGCTGTGATCTCCTTATTCCAGCAAAGTGCTGCCCGAATACCCTGGTGTTTATTTGCAGTCATGCTGGCACCATTCCCGCTACCACAGATAATGATTCCAAAGATCGACCTTCCGCTTGAAACGTCTTCAGCAACCGGATGTATAAAATCAGGATAATCTACGCTATCGCCTGAATTGGTGCCATGATTAGTAACCTTATACCCATTATCCTCAAGATGTTTGATAATAGCCTCTTTATACCCAGTACCCGCGTGATCGTTCCCTATTGAAATATTCATAATACAATTGACTTAACTGTTGGTATAAAATTACAAAAATAGCCCCTTGGGTTACTTATGTTGTTCGTAAGTTTTTCATTAACCGGTTAATAACTTTTTAATAGTATTGATAAGATAATTTTCTTTTTACAAAAATCTGACCGGTTGAAAATTTTTTGATAATTAGCAAATTAATTCATAGTATTTATTTCAAATCTAATGAACCGGAAACCCATGGTTTTTAACCGCGATCACAGCTTTAAAATATAAAGAAAACGGTAAAAGCAACAGTATTAACCGTTGTTGAAATAATATGTTAAAAAATTGAATATCAGAGCTTAAGTTTAATTTCTGATGGTTATAAGATGTTGAAAGATGGAGGATATCGTAATTAGCAACACTTTCAGTATAAATTTATCATCACTATTAACACACCATCATAATAATTAAAAATATATTTTAAAAAGATTGATTATAATGATGTTGTGTGGAAAAACAACTCTTGGTAATTTTCAAGTATTCGAATTATTAGCAGTAATTTTGTTTTTCAGTATTAATACATGCCCAGAAAGAAAAAGAAAAAACGGTCGAATAATATCCAGAATCTCAGTTCAAGTGTTATAAACATCCTGAAATCAGACCGGAATCGTAGCTTCAATTATAAACAAATCGCTTCTAAACTCAACCTGGATGATCCCAGCAGCAGGAATCAGATCATCAAAACACTGCAACGCTTCAAGGAAAAGGGAGATTTAATAGAGGTTAGCCGTGGAAAATTCCAGTTTAACAGTGCTGATGTTTATTCTACCGGTATTATCGAATTGAATAGGAATGGTGGGGGTTACGTCTATGTTGAGGATCTCCAGGAAGAGGTTTTTATCGCTTCAAATAACCTGCATAAATCCCTGAATGGTGATGAGGTTGAATTGTACATTTTTAAACGCAGGAAAAGAGGTCGTCTTGAAGGGGAGATTACCCGTATAATAAAACGCGAAAGGACAGAGTTTGTGGGGATTATTCATCTCAGTAAGAACTTCGCCTTCGTGGTTCCGGATTCCAATAAAATGTATATAGACATCTTTGTTCCGAAGAATAAATCTAAAAGAGCAGAAGACGGAGATAAGGTTATAGTGCAGATTGAAGAATGGCCTGAGAAAGCAGACTCGCCAATAGGTAAGGTTATTGAAGTGCTGGGTAAACCGGGTGAACACGACACCGAGATCCATGCTATCCTTGCTGATTATGGTTTGCCTTATGAATTTCCGAAGGAAGTCGAACGTTTTGCTGATAAACTGGATACATCAATCCGGAAAGAAGAGATATCTAAAAGGCGCGATTTTAGAAAGGTGCTGACCTTTACTATCGATCCTAAAGATGCCAAAGATTTTGATGATGCTCTCTCGTTTCGTATCCTAAAAAACGGTAATTATGAGATAGGGATACATATTGCCGATGTTACCCATTACTTACAAGAAGGCACGGCATTAGATGATGAGGCATTTGAACGGGGAACCTCTGTTTACCTGGTCGATCGGGTAGTTCCGATGTTGCCGGAAGTACTTTCCAATAAAGCCTGCTCACTTCGGCCGAGGGAAGAAAAATATACTTTCTCTGCTGTTTTTGAGATGGACGAGAATGCGAAACTCAAATCGCAGTGGTTTGGAAGGACTGTTATTTATAGTGATGCACGTTTTGCTTATGAAGAAGCTCAGGAGATCATAGAGACCCGTTCATCAAAAATCTCAAAAACGAATTCCCTTACAGGAAAAGCATATGAAACATCTAAACCCTTAGCAGAAGCCATTCTTAAACTTGACCAGCTTGCTAAAATCATGCGTAAAAAACGGATGCAGGCGGGTGCGATCTCTTTTGACAAAGCCGAAGTTAAATTTCATCTGGATGAAAATAATGATCCTACCGGTGTTTACTTCAAGATAACCTCAGATGCAAACCATCTGATCGAAGAGTTTATGTTGATGGCGAACAAAAAGGTTGCAGAATTTATAGGAAAACAAAAATCGCCTAAGACCTTTGTTTATCGAATTCATGATGAACCGGATGATGAGAAATTGGCAAATCTTCAGAGTTTAGTTGCAAAGTTTGGGTATAAAGTAAATTTCCAATCCCATCAGAGTATTTCCACTTCCCTGAATAAACTTCTAAATGATGTTGTAGGAAAAAAAGAACAACATCTGGTCGATACCCTTGCCATCAGGAGTATGAGCAAGGCTGAGTATTCGGTTAACAACATCGGCCATTACGGGTTGGCATTCCGGTATTATACACACTTTACATCTCCGATAAGAAGATATCCCGATGTTATGGTCCACAGGTTGTTGCAACATTATTTGAATGGTGGAAAGTCGGCCAAGGAGGAGGTTTATGAAGAGCGCTGTAATCATGCTTCAAAAATGGAATATCTCGCAACCAAGGCCGAGCGTGATTCGATTAAATATATGCAAGTGAAATTTATGCAGGACCATAAAGACCAGGAATTCAAAGGTGTAATTTCTGGAGTAACCGATTGGGGTATTTACGTCGAGATCATATCGAACGGTTGTGAAGGTATGGTGAGGATTAGGGATATACAGGACGATTATTATACTTTTGACAAGGAACATCATGCCCTGATTGGTGATCGCACCAAAAACAGCTACCAGTTAGGAGAGGAGGTTATTGTAAAAGTAAAGAAGGCTGACCTCGTTCAAAAACACCTTGACTTCCATTTAGTTGGAAAAGCAGATGATTTAATTTAGCTTGTCTGCTGTAACAAAAGCAAAGAAACCCGATCTATCAATAAAGCATTAAAATGGTAAAAGTCCGACGCTACGATATCGATTGGATCCGTGTTATTGTTTTCGACATCCTTATAATTTATCATGTAGGTATGTTCTTCGTGCCCTGGGGCTGGCACATTAAAAATGATGAGATTATAGACTGGATGCGCTTGCCGATGGGGTTCACCAATCAATGGCGCTTACCGATCTTATTCATGGTATCAGGAATTGGCACTCGTTACGCCCTTTCATTCAGATCATCAAAACAATATATTTCTGAAAGATTTAAGCGGCTTTTCATTCCTCTGCTCGCCGGAATTTTAATCGTTATTCCCCCTCAGGTTTATATCGAACGCCTGGTCGATGGTGACACCACCAAAACATTTTTTGAATGGTTTCCTGAATTCTTTTCAGGTGTTTATCCTTCAGGTAACTTTAGCTGGCATCACCTTTGGTTTCTTCCTTACCTCCTTCTTTTTTCATTGATCGCTACACCGCTGTTCATGAGATGGCGAAAAGAGGATAATCGCCTGATAAAATGGTTGGCCGCTAAACTCGAAAGATCAGCCTATTATATTTACCTGTTCTGTATCCCGTTAGTTTTTGTAGAGGCTTTTATGGAGCCTTTATTTCCGATTAACCATGCTCTTGTGGGCGATTGGTATGCCCTGGTCTTATATTTTATTTTCTTTCTGGCCGGGTTCATGCTGATAAGCACCGGAGATGTTTTCTGGAAAAGCGTTCAGAAGATCAGGTATTTTTCACTTGTACTCGGACTGATCTGCTTTCCTTTACTGCTTTGGTTCTGGTTTAATGTTGACAGCTCTGTTTTTATACCCATTCTGAAAATTCTCAATATGTGGAGTTGGATGGTCGTTATATTCGGGTTCAGCGCCAAATATCTAAATAAAGAAGGGAAAGTTGTAAAATACAGGAACCGGGCTGTCTACCCCTTTTATATATTACACCAGACCATTACAGTTATCATTGGATATTATCTAATAAATGCTGATATTCATTATGGCGTGAAATTTGTTATCATGCTTGTAGGGACCTTCGGGATAACCTGGCTGCTTTATGAATTAATCATAAGACGGGTTCCGATCTTAAAACCCCTATTTGGATTAAAACCGAACTAAACCATTAATAGTCAAACAAAACACTAAAAACAATAACCCTCAAAACCATAAAAAAATGAAAAATTTAGTTGCCTGTTTAGCTTTATTCTGCAGTTTAAGCGCATTTTCCCAGGACTCCATTTCTAAAACCGTGGGTGAATTCTCCATGCTCAAGGCCTATGATCTTATCAATGTTGAAATGATACAATCGGATGAGAATCGTATTGAAATAAGCGGGAAGAACGCCACTGATGTGGTTGTTGTGAATAATAACGGCAAACTCAAAATACGCATGAACC
>JABDPL010000055.1 GCA_013042825.1 Flavobacteriaceae bacterium
ATCTGGGTGGATATGAAATTGGTTACGAGCTGTTACCCATAAACGGATGGCTAACCTTTATCGGTTTAATATTGATTCGTAGCCAACAAAACGAGTGAGCAAGCCACATCTACTGCGATCCCATTTCTTTGTAATAACTTATAAAACTCAGGATTTTCGGTGCCGGGATTGAATATCACACGCCTGGGGTTTAATCCCATCAGATATGCATAATAATCCGATTGCCATTTAGGCGAAATATAAAGGCTGATGGTATCGATGTTCTGGTAAGGTTTTAATGCCGAACTCACCTCAATACCTGAGATACTACCGGCTAGCAAACCAAAGGCAACTGCCTTGTGACCATTATTCAGCAAGCGTTCAATTATCAAATGGGAAGCACGATGCGCTTTAAGCGAGGCACCAAATACCAGGGTTGTCAAAGCCAATATGTTAAAGAGATGTTAAGTTCTGTTAAAAGCGGTAACAGCAAGGGTTAATGGTCGTCTATACTAGTAATCAATCCAATTTAATCAAAATAATCAATCAAAGAACGAATGAAACAATTAATCACCAACTGCGTGGTAATTTTATTATGTCTTTTTACCACAAATTCCATTGCACGTAATGATAATGAAACCTTTAAAGATGGGCAGGTTTTGGGTCTGGTCATCGATGACGCATTGAACGTGCCCCTGCCCTACGTCAATATAGTTATCAGAAATAAAGCCGGAGAAATCGTTACCGGCGGTATCACCGACGAAAATGGAAAATTCCAGATCAAAAAAGTCCCGGAAGGGGAGTATACGGTAAGAATTCAATTCATCGGATTCAAACAGATAGAAAAGGACATCATTATCTCCAGAAGAAACTCAAAAATTGACTTAGGGGAGTTACGTTTATTTGAAGAAGCCGAAGGACTTGATGAGGTAGAACTCGTTGCACAAGTTTCTACTATTCAGCAGAAAATAGACCGAAAGGTGATCAATGTTGGGAAGGACCTGACCACGAGTGGGCCAACAGCCTCCGATATCATGAATAATTTGCCTTCGGTAAATGTCGATCAGCAAACCGGTGCCCTGAGTATGAGGGGCAATCAAAATGTTCGCGTCATGGTCGACGGTAAACTGTCAAATATTCCGGCTGCCCAATTATTAAGGCAGATTCCTTCGACTTCCATCAAAAAGATCGAATTGATAACCAATCCATCAGCAAAGTATAATCCTGAAGGGATGAGTGGTATCATAAATATCATCCTCCATAAGAATACAACTCTGGGTTTTAACGGAAACCTCAATGTAGGGCTGGCCTATGAAAGAGAACCGAAGTTCAACAGTTCCCTGGATCTAAATTACAGAACCGGCAAGTTCAATTTCTTTGGAAACTACAGTAACAATATTTCAAAGAATGTAAACTTCGGATTCATCGATCGCGTGGAGCAGGACATCACACAAACCATCGATATTCTTGACGACAGGCAATCGCATCTGGTCAAAGCCGGGGTCGACGTCTATTTAAACGACAAGAATACGCTATCGTTCTTCACCAATCAGAATCTTTTTGAAGGCGGAACCGAAGGTGATACCGATATTCTGAATCCTGATCCAACTGTAGATCAGTTCCAACATATAGACAATGTGAACGATAACCACTCCGCACAATACAATTTCAACTATAAACTCGATTTCGATAAAGAAGGTCATAATATCGAATTGGAAGCCGACCATAATGCTTTTGAGGGCGATTCAAGAACCGACAATACCTTTACTGGCTTTTTTATACGGCCTGATTTCTTCGAAATAACAGATACAGAACGTGACAGGACCACTATCAACCTTGATTATGTAAATCCCTTAACTGAGAAGTCAAAACTCGAGCTCGGCATGGAGGCCCGCTTATTTGATAACCTGATCTTGTACGAATCAAACGGACGATCGCAGAATGTGCTGGGGGAATATATTCCATCGACCACACAGTTCGATTATAAACGAAATATCTATTCGGCTTATGCGACCTACAGCAAAGAATTTGAAAAATGGTCGTACCAATTTGGTGTGCGAGCAGAAACCGTAAATGTTGAAACCCTTGCTGCGGAAACCGACCTGGAAACAAACGAAGTGACCATTATTCCGTTTGATAACGATTATGTACAGGTTTATCC
>JABDPL010000057.1 GCA_013042825.1 Flavobacteriaceae bacterium
CGTTCACCAGTTCGCGATCGCCTTTTCCTCGCTCAGGAACCGGCCCCATCCCCAGCAAACCATTTTCGGTTTGGTAGATAAGTTCTCTGCCCTCAGGCACGAAATCGGCAACCATTTCAGGAATACCAATACCCAGGTTCACATAAGATCCATCAGGTATGTCAAGGGCTGCCTTCTGTGCCATTTCAGCACGACTCCAGCCAATATGATTATCTGTATTCATCATGGGTAAGTCATTTGTTTTTCCACCAACAAAGATTCATCGGCAGGATTCATAACTTGAACAACTTTTTCAACAAAAATCCCTGGGGTAATTACCGTTTCGGGATCGATTTCCCCGGGTCTTACGATTCGTTTGGCCTGAACAATGGCAACATCTGAAGCTGTGCACATAATAGGCCCGAAGTTTCTGGCAGTGGCATGGTACAGCAAATTGCCATAGCGGTCTGCTGTTTCAGCTTTAACCAGAGCAAAGTCAGCCTTTAAACCATATTCGAGGACATACGCCCTACCGTTAAAAATCCGTGACTCCTTCCCTTCAGCAAGGGGTGTATTGACAGAAGTAGGGGTGAAAAAGGCCGGAATGCCCGCACCTCCGGCCCGGATTCTTTCCGCCAAGGTACCCTGTGGGACTAATTCCAATTCAATTTCCCCCGCATTGTACAGCTCAGGAAAAACCTTTGAATTGGCCGTTCTGGGAAATGAACAGATCGTTTTTGCAACCTGATTGTTCTCTATGAGGGCAGCCAGGCCTACATGACCGCTTCCCGTGTTGTTACTGATAACCGTTAAGTCTTTAGCGCCCTGATCGATCAAAGCATGAATCAACTCGATGGGGCTGCCGGCCTCACCAAAACCTCCGATCATAACAGATGCACCATCATGTATTTCGGCTACGGCCTCAGCGGGAGATGCGATAATCTTGTTTATCATATTTCTTTTTTTAGGTTGGCCCGAAAATCCATAATATCATTCTTTCAATGACATATCATATTTGTCCTGAAGCTCGTCTTCTATTCTTGACAGTTCATTTTTGTAGAAATATTCACCGCCATCAAATGGTTTTAATTTCTCAATGGTGTTTTCTTTCTCGTCGAATTCGGCCAGGTACACCCGATCAAGCCAGTCCATATTTCTGGCTTCATTAAACTTCAGGGCAAAGGCTTTTCTACCGTTAACTTCAACAGTACCCATCAAAGAGGTTTTACCTGCTGAAGAGGTCATGGTGATATACCTGGACGGTCGCCCGAGAGACGGCAGACTGCGATAAACCTTACTGAATATTTTATCCATATCGGCCAGGGGAGCAGTAAAATAGTCATGTTCGCCTGTCGGCCTGGCACAATAGATAGAGTGGAAGTTTATACCGAGCATCATGAGTATATGACCCAGGTCTATCCAATTTTGTGCTGATCTATCGATGTCTACTTTGCCACGGTCATCCGTGAATAGGCTGATGTGATTCATCATCGGACTCTGGCTCCTGATATTGATTTGATGTTTTCGCAACCGGCGTATGGCAGCCAGGGTATTAATATTAAGAAACTCTTTAGGCGTTGAGAAATGTGCCATCCAGATAACCTGGATACCATGATTGATCAACTTGTTAAAGAACGCCAGGACATCGTCATACTTAGTGTCAAGTACAACTCCGGGCTGGTAGGTCAATGCTCTTGAAGCAATTCTTATGTTCCTGATATGCATGAGCTCCGGATCTTCCATGATCGGATTCAGGTATTCATATAACCTGCTGTACGGCATATAGCCGGCATCTCCGCCGGTGATAAGAATATCCGTAACTTCTTTATGCTTCCGAAGGTACTCAAGGACCTGTTCTACATCATCCTGAATAAACATATCCTCATCACCTCTTAACTGTGCATGGCGGAAACAGTATGTGCAATACGCATAGCAGCCCTGGGTTGTTTTATCGAAAAGCAGGAATACCTGCGGGTATTTGTGCTGCCCGCCATCAACGGCTTCAAACTTTCCTTCTTCCGAATAAAAGGAAGGTCGGTTTAAAATTTGTTTTCCATCATGCGGATTGGTTTGGTTTCTGTATTCAACAACCATTTTCATGCGCTCCTCATCATCTTCTATACGGCTGTATTCCTCAACAACTGCTTTGTCGATCATGTTGGGTTGTGGGAAAACCAGCTGAAAAACAGGATCCTGTTGATAATCGTTCCAATCGATTGTATTCAATATATGCCGGGTTGCAAGGAAGGCATATACCTCGACGAAGAGTTCACGCTCCTTTATATGACTCAGGACAATACCATGCTGACCCAGGATCTCACATATTTTTCTGAAACCGGCCAATCCGGAATATTTGGTTTTGCCTTTTGAGAAAATTAATTCAGATTTCCATTTAAACAGAGAATGCTGCGGAAAACTGTTGTGCAGGCGCGTAATTAATGAAACAGGAAGTAAGTTTTCTTCTCTGATAAGGTGCTTTACATCCTCGCTCAGATCATAGTGATCCATTAGCGCTTCTACATCAGATTGTTGAAACTTCACCATATCGGATGCAAATATGGGAGGTGCGGTTATGCTTGTGCTCATGATATGTTTTTCAATAGCATGAACATATGGAATCCCGTTGATATGACCAATGATTTATGTCATGTCCAAATTAAATATTCAGTCGTATTTAAAAGTGAGATTTCACAATTAAAATTCGTGTTTTAACCCTAACTAAAAAAACAATTATCAAGGACATATCATCGCTGATATCTTTTATCAATAAAGATTCTATAGTTAACAAGGGGTAAATGGACAGCTTTTAGTCTGATTG
>JABDPL010000058.1 GCA_013042825.1 Flavobacteriaceae bacterium
CAGGATCTATGACTAATTTTTGTGACATGTTGCTCGTTTTCTTTGTTTAAAAATATTACTTCAATAAAGCCGGCGGGCGGTTATACTAGTCGTATTTGAATTCATCATGCGCTATGGAATACTCCTCACTAAGGAGTATGCTCTTGACAACTTTCCATATATGTTGGGCATTTGGTGGACATCCGGGTATGTAATAGTCTATCTTGACTACCTCGTTACACGGATATACATTATTCAAAATCTTCGGAATGTCTTCGTGGCTCGGGATCACGTTGGCACCGATCTCTGTGGTCACACCGTTGAGGTATGCCTCTTCCAGGCATTCTTCAAGCGGAACGAAATTTCGCATAGCCGGAATACCACCCATAATGGCACATTCGCCAAAAGCGATCAGTATATCACATTTTTTCCTGAATTCACGAAGGACCTCCACATTCTCTGAGTTGGCACAGCCTCCTTCAATTAATCCAACATGACACCGTTTAGAGAAATTCTTGATATCGGTTAAGGGCGACTTATTGAATTCAACGATGTCTATGATATCCAAAATTTCGGTATCTATATCCAATAGCGACATATGGCAGCCGAAGCATCCGGCCAGAGACGTTGTGGCTACGATAAATTTTTCATCTTCACCTTTCACGAAACAGGTTTCCGGACTTACGGTAATGTCTTTTCCTAATAAATCATATTTTCGCTCACCGAAAGGCTGTTCCTGTATCATACCCTTAACCAGGATAGCTCCAACCGGACAAAGATTCATGGCCCTGATGGCTTCAGCCTGACTGAGTTTGGCCTCCTGCTCATAATCGATCTGAACCCGGGTCTTAACGCCCCGCCTCACAAATGAAAAGACATCTTTGCCATCCTGGGTTTTGACCTCTTCAACACAGCGTTTACACAGGATACACCTGTTGCTCTCCATGATCATACGTTCTGGTGTGAAATCGACAATCTTATCGCTGAATACGTGAGGGTATCGCGTTACCGTGAGACCCATGTCATAGGCGTGGTTCTGCATATCGCAGTTACCACTTTTTTCACAGGACGGGCAGAAGTGATTACCTTCTGCATAGAGCATTTCGATAATAGCTTTTCGATTATCGAGTAGTTCAGCTGTGTTGACCTCGATCTCCATACCTTCCTGCACTTTTACCGTGCAACCGGTAGTGTGTTTTCCGTTGATCTTTACCGTACAGATCCTGCAGGTTCCGAGGGGCTCGATATCCCGGAAATAACATAAGGTTGGAATATAGATCCCATTCTTTTTCGCAACATCTACAAGGTTCTGACCTTTTTCTGCCTGGAAAGATTTTCCGTCTATGGTTAGGTTTATAAGATCATTCATAATCGGTGGTCATTTCTTTAATAATATCATCATAATCGGCCGTGGCCTCTTTCAGATTAAAAGCTTTGTTGAAATTGGTGTTAACCGAAAGGCTTTTATCGAATACATCAGGGAATTTTTCAATCATGTCTTCAAGAGAGTTGGAAGACATTTGTCCCAATCCGCAACGACTTGTGGTGGTTATGATCTCGCTCCATTCCTTGATATCGTCCAGATCTTTTTTCTCGCCGTGTCCGAGGATGAGTTTATTGATCTTCTTATTCAATAAGAAGTTTCCGGTGCGGCATGGCACGCATATTCCGCAGGACTCTTCAACGAAGAAGTTAGAGTAATTTTTAAGTATTTCAAGAAGGTTTCTCGATTGATTGAAAACCATCACAGATCCTCCACAAATAAGATCTTCACGGCAGATATCACGATCGAAATCCACTTGAGATAAGCAGGTGCCTGAGGGTCCGCTGAATTGGATCATCTTCGGATCCTCGGCTCCCATAAGATCGATGAGCTTCCATACATTCATTCCCCATTCAATTTCGAATATGCCTTCATTTGCACAGTCGCCCGAAACGCTCAACAATTTCGTACCCGGGGATTTTTCTGTACCCAGGTCTAGCCAGTGATCGATTCCCATATTCAGGATACGGGGTACTGCGGCCAGTGTCTCCACATTATTCACAACCGTAGGTTTACCCTTGAAACCGCGCTCAACGGGGAAATATTCCTTTGTTCCGGGCTCCCCGCGTTTACCTTCCATAGAATGGATAAGAGCCGTCTCTTCACCACAGACGTAAGCCCCGGCGCCAAGTTGAATGCGAATATCGAAATCAAAAGATTCCTTGGCATTTATATTTTTGCCCAACCAGCCATTGTTCCTGTAGCTCTTAAGGACTTTTTCGATTTTTTTCATCAAATACCGGTATTCTGCACGCAGGTAGATATATCCCTTTTTAGCACCGATGGCATAGCCCGCATGGATCATGCCTTCGATAACGAGTTCAGGATAGGATTCCAATAAGACACGGTCCTTAAAAGTTCCGGGTTCGCCTTCATCGGCATTACATATAATGAATCGTTCATCTGAAACATTCTGACGGCAGAACTGCCATTTCAAACCTGTAGGGAAGAACGCACCGCCGCAACCTCCGAGTTTGGAGGTTTTGATCAGTTCAATTAACTCTTCAGGATTGTAATCTTTTAAATGACGTAATGATGAGAACTGATCATAAGGTTTTAGAAAGACGGTGCGGTCCTCCTCAGGTGTATATTGAATTTTACTTTCCGGTGTATCACAAATTTCCCTGGGTTTCTTACCCGATCGCAGTGCACCGATTATTTGGTGAACACGCTCAGGGTGCAAATTGACAAAGGGATAGAAGTTGATCAGACAGGATGGTTCCTGGTCGCTAAGCCCAATACAGGGCGTTCTGAACAATCCGAAGGTCTCGTCTGGGGTAACATGACCAACGTGGACACCAACAGCATCCTCAAAGGCCTTTAATATAGAATCATGACCTGAGTATTTGGCTATTATAGAATCGTTGATATAAATGGTATACTTTCCTGCCGGTTTTCGATGGAAAAAATGATAGAAAGTGAGAACACCTTCAACTTGCATTCTCGACATATTCAATTCCTGGGCAATCTTTGAAATATCGTCATGTGAGATAAATCTTTTCTTGCGCTGAATATCCCAGGCCATATCCAGTAATCGACTGCGATTGACGGTAAGTTTTTGATCCATAAAATCGGAATTAGACTGTAACAAAAGTAGAACTGTGCAGTCTCAACAACTATGATTTTGGTCATGTTTGATGAATAATTTAATGCTATAAAAGAGCGGATGTTACCTGGGTTTTATCCCGCAATAAACCAATGGAGTCCTGCGATTTTCAGGCTGATTTAAGG
>JABDPL010000059.1 GCA_013042825.1 Flavobacteriaceae bacterium
ATTCCAGCCCCAGCCGGCATTCCAGCCCCAGCCAGCATTCCAACCCCAGCCAGCATTCCAACCCCAGCCGGTGTTCCAACCCCAGCCGGCGTTCCAACCCCAGCCAGCGTTCCAACCCCAGCCGGCATTCCAGCCCCAGGGTCTATTCCACCAAATACTGTTGTAAAGGTGGCCACCATAAATATTGATAGAAACGTCCTGGTTATGGTCCTGACCCCAACCAGCATAGCCTTCGGTATATCTTATGGAATCATTCTCAACTCCATAACTGCCTTCATAGTCATCGACATCGGTGAAAACAGCATTATCTTCAATGGCTTCATATTGGAGAGCTTTCTCCTTGAAATAATTCTCGTAGTATCCATTATCGCTTTCGGCAGCTTCTTGAGTGTCGCCGCGCTCAACATATTCCACATATCTTTCGGTTTCGCCGTATATAGCATCCTCTTCGTAGCCGGCATACTGGTATGAGCCACAAGAGGTCAATAGCAGCGCAAGCAGAAAAATTCCGAAATAGTGCATTTTAGATTGAAGGTAGTTCTTTGCTTGCATATCTCTTTAAATTATATTGTTGAACATAACAAAAATAGTTAGTTTTGCTGAACTATTTTTTTTGTATAAATAGCACAATATTTGTGCCAAATTGCGCATTATGAGCAAAAATCTTACTCCGAGAAGCCAGGATTATTCCAAATGGTACAATGAACTTGTGATCAGAGCCGATCTCGCTGAGAACTCAGCAGTACGCGGTTGTATGGTCATTAAACCATATGGATTTGCGATATGGGAGAAAATGCAGGCTGAACTGGATCGTATGTTTAAGGAAACAGGACATCAGAATGCGTATTTCCCCTTATTTATACCGAAAAGCCTGTTCGAGGCAGAGGAGAAGAACGCCGAAGGATTTGCCAAGGAATGCGCAGTTGTTACACATTACCGCCTTGAAAACGATCCTGATAATGAAGGAAAGTTAAGGGTTGATCCCACGGCACGTTTGGAGGAAGAACTTGTGGTAAGGCCCACAAGTGAGGCCATAATATGGAATACATATAAAGGTTGGATACAGTCGTATCGGGATCTGCCTATTCTTGTGAATCAATGGGCTAATGTAGTTCGCTGGGAAATGCGTACCCGCCTTTTCCTGAGAACCACCGAATTTTTATGGCAGGAAGGACATACCGCCCATGCTACCCGAGATGAAGCTATGGCTGAGGCAGAACTTATGAATAATGTTTATGCCCAATTTGCTGAGGGTTTTATGGCTATTCCGGTTATAAGAGGAATAAAAACCGAAAGCGAGCGTTTTGCAGGAGCAGAAGAGACATTTTGCATAGAAGCATTGATGCAGGATGGAAAGGCCCTGCAAGCGGGCACATCCCATTTTCTCGGGCAGAATTTTGCCAAGGCATTTGATGTTAAGTTTACCAACAAGGAAGGTAAATTAGATTATGTCTGGGCGACCTCCTGGGGCGTGTCAACCCGATTGATGGGCGCTTTAATAATGACCCATGGCGATGATAAAGGCCTTGTTCTACCGCCCAATCTGGCGCCAAACCAGGTGGTGATCGTACCTATATATAGGTCGGAGGAACAGTTGAATCAAATCGATCTTGTTGCTGAAAAACTGATGACACTCTTGCGTGCGGCCGGACATTCGGTAAAATATGATAATCGCGACACCTATCGCCCGGGCGCAAAATTCGCTCAATATGAACTCCAGGGTGTTCCTTTAAGAATAGCGATCGGGCCGAAAGACCTGGAAAATGGCACGGTTGAAGTCGCCAGGCGAGATGAATTGTCGAAACAGATTATAGCGATCGATTCGGTGGTTGAGACTGTGAGTATGCTGCTCGATGAAATTCAAAAGAATCTTTATGAGAGAGCCTTGAATTTCAGAGATGACCATATTACCGAGGTCGATGACTTTGATACATTCAAATCGGTCTTGGAAGAAAAAACCGGTTTTATCTCGGCCCATTGGGATGGGACAGCTGAAACCGAGGAGAAAATCAAGGAACTCACAAAAGCTACCATTCGCTGTATCCCGATCGACGAAGAAGCCAAGCCGGGATCTTGTGTGTATACGGGAAACCCTTCAGAGAGGCGCGTGCTCTTTGCGAAGGCTTACTAGTCATCTTTTTTTAAAAAATATTTAAGCAGGGTTGCAGCATTTAAAAATAGTTGTATTTTTGCATCCGCAACGCAGGTTTCTGCGTTGACAAAAAATAAACCGGCCCGTTCGTCTATCGGCTAGGACGCCAGGTTTTCATCCTGGTAAGAGGGGTTCGATTCCCCTACGGGCTACTAATAAAAACAATATGGCAAATCATAAGTCAGCTTTAAAACGAATAAGAAGCAGCGAGAACAGGAGACAAAGGAATCGTTATCAGCACAAAACCACACGTAATGCGATCAAGAAATTACGTGAGACTGAATCTAAGACAGATGCTGAGAAACTATTTCCCGAAGTTGTCTCGATGATCGACAGGTTAGCTAAGCGAAATATCATTCATGCGAATAAAGCGGCCAACCTCAAGTCAGGACTTGCCAAGCATGTAGCTTCGCTCTAACGAAAGAATTACCTAAAAAGAAACCTCTCCAATCGGAGAGGTTTTTTTATGCTTATTTCTGAAATAATCACTTCTGATTTACCGTTTAGCTGTTCATCGAGATCAGGAATTCTTCATTGCTTCTGGTCTGTCTGAACCTATCGTTGATGAATTCCATGGCTTCTATCGGATTCATATCTGCGAGATATTTACGCATGATCCACATACGCTGAATGGTA
>JABDPL010000064.1 GCA_013042825.1 Flavobacteriaceae bacterium
CCCTCATCCAGGGTTGGTATGAATTCACCGCCAATAGTGGTAAAAATATAAACACTTCCAGCAAGCAAAAGACCAGCCATGCTGAGAACCAATTTCTTTTTTCCCAGCGCCCATTCTATAGTAGGCTCATAAATGCTATTGATCCATCTGATTAGCCTCTGGGTTAGTGTAGGTTTATCGGTATTCATGGGTTTGAGGAATAGACTGGCCATAACCGGGACATAAGTGATGCAAAGGATCATGGCTCCTATAAGTGCGAAGCTAAAAGTAAGGCCCATTGGCCTGAACATTTTACCTTCAACCCCACTTAGGGTAAGTATGGGAATGAATACGATCAGGATGATCAATTGTCCGAATATGGCAGAATTCATCATTTTTGACGCTCCATTTAAGGTTATTTCATTTTTAAGGGTTTGGGTCTGCCCTTTGTCAATGCCTTTAAAGGCATCGGCCTTCTGGGTAATCTGAAAGGCTATGAATTCAACAATGATTACAGCACCGTCAATAATAATTCCGAAGTCAATTGCACCCAGGCTCATCAGGTTGGCGTCAACATCGAAAAAATACATCATAGACAGGGCAAAAAGAAGGCTTAACGGGATGACTGATGCGACCACTAAACCGGATCTGAGATTGCCTAGAAGCAACACCACAACCAGGATCACGATTAAACAGCCGAGAATTAAGTTTTCAGTAACGGTATGAGTGGTCTTCTTGATCAGTTCACTCCGGTCAAGAAAGGCATTGATATAAACTCCTTCCGGCAGGGATTTGGAAATGGACTGAACCCGGTCTTTAACCGCATCGATCACACGCTTTGAGTTTTCATTTTTCAGCATCATAACCTGACCCAATACTTTTTCTCCTTCGGCATTTCCTGTAATGGCTCCAAATCGCAGGGCACTTCCGAAGCCCACATCCGCGATGTCCTTGATGTAAATAGGAACATTGCTTCTGTTGGTCACAACTATATTTTCGATATCATTTAAGGAGCCCACAAGGCCATCACCACGAATAAAATAAGCCTGGTTAACTTTTTCTATATAGCCGCCACCTGCAACGTTATTGTTTGATTCGAGCGCATGGAATACTTCCCCCGCTGTAATGTTCATAGCATTGAGCTTCTCGGTATCAATGGCCACCTCATATTGCTTCAGATATCCTCCCCATGTATTCACTTCCACCACACCGGGAATTCCGGAAAGCTGGCGTTTTACAATCCAGTCCTGGATGGTGCGTAAATCGGATGTGGTGTAACGATGCTTAAATTCAGGTTCTACATCCAGGATGTATTGATATATTTCTCCCAAACCAGTAGAAATAGGGCCCATTGTGGGTGAACCAAATCCTTCGGGAATGTTCTCTGAGGCCGATTGTATTTTCTCTGCAATAAGCTGACGCGGGAGATAAGTTCCCAGATTTTCATCAAAGACAATGGTTACTACGGATAAACCGAATTTTGAAATGGATCGAATCTCTTTTACCCCAGGGAGATTTGCCATTTCCAACTCAACAGGATAGGTAATAAATTGTTCCATATCCTGGGTTGAAAGGTTACGTGAGGTGGTAATGACCTGAACCTGATTGTTGGTGACATCCGGAACCGCCCCAATGGAAATCCTGGACAAGGAAAATAAACCGATACCTACAATCAAGATGGTAAAAAGGAGAATACTGAATTTATTCTTTAAACTGAATTTAATAATGGATGATAGCATGATGCTGCATGAATTAATGATGAATACCCATAACCGAAAACCACTGAGCGGTATGGCATTATTTAGTCACTAATTATGCAGATCGAGGCGGCTGCAAAAGGCCTTTTTTGAGATAGTCTGATATGGGTGAAATATAGTAGAAAAGGGATTCTTCGTTTGTTTTAAAAACTGAAGATGAGACAGTCACAGGATTGCCCTGAACAAAAAACACCACTGAAGTCAGCAATTGATTCTGACAGTTAAAAGGCAGTTGTTCATGATCTTCCTTTTCTTCCTGATGATCACGCTCGTGCTGCGATTTTTGCTCACCATAGTGTTTGGAAAGAAAAACAAGGAAATTGTCACCATATTCAGCCTTGTGAAACCTGGCATGCTCGATCAACTCGTCGATTTGAGAAAGCTCTTCAAATGAAAAACTCAAACTTTGAACCAGGATCAAAGCAGATAATATGAATGACAATAACTTCATGCCATACAAATGTATAAAAAAATGAAGGGGAGAAATGTGACAATTGTTTCAATTCAGCGATTTACAGGGGTATTTTTGAATTCTTATCATGGAAACCCATGGGATTAATTCTTAACTTTCCCATCGAAATTTAATCAGAAAAACCATGTTCAGGAATTTGCTCGCCATCTCGCTTCTTTTCATAATTAGTTACTCTTATTGTCAGAATACCAGGGAACCGTTTCAGCCGCTTGATGTTTTCGGACTGGAATTCGTGTCTGATCCTCAGATAGCACCCGACGGATCCAGAGTTGTATACCGCCGGAACGGCTATGATATTATGAAGGACAGACGCTTCGGAAATCTATGGATCATCAACAGCGATGGGACCGATCACAGAAAACTGACCTCCCGCGAAGTCAATGAATCTCAGGCGAGATGGTCGCCGGATGGCAAGCGGCTTGCTTTTTCAAGTGCTACGGAAGAGGGCAGCGAGTTATATATGTATTGGATGGATACCGGCCAGATCGCGAAACTCTCGCAACTGGAGCGATCACCCGGAAACCTGACATGGTCACCAAACGGAAAACAATTGGCATTCACCATGTTCGTTGCCCAGAAACCGCCTGTTGTGGCCGACATGCCGAGAAAACCAAAAGGTGCTAAATGGGCTGATAAGCCCAGGATAACCGACCGGCTCAAGCATGAGGCCGACGGACGCGGGTATATGGAACCCGGATTCAGTCATATTTTCATCATTCCTTCGGAAGGAGGGACGGCAAGGCAATTAACATCAGACAATTATAATCATGGAGGTGCCCTCTCATTCTCCCCTGATGGTAAGGATATTTATTTCTCAGCAAACCTGACAGAGAACTGGGAATATGACTTCAGGAACAGCGAGGTCTATAAGGTAAATGTGGATTCAGGAAAGATCAGCCAACTTTCAGATCAGCAGGGCCCGGATGGTTCTCCAAAAGTTTCACCTGATGGAAGGACCGTTGCATTTATCAGTTTCAAGGACAAAGTACAGACCTATCAGCTCAGGCAATTGAACATCATGAATACCGATGGATCCGGACGGAAGATCCTGACCGCAGATCTCGACAGAAGCGTGGCCGGATTACAATGGGCCAACGATGGTAAGGGTATCTATTTCATGTATGATGATAAAGGCAATACCAAGGTGGCCTATGTCGGACTTAACGGCAAGGTCAGAAAACTGGCCGATAACCTGGGCGGAAATTCCATAGGACGGCCATACGGAGGGGGAGCTTTCTCAGTTTCGAATAATGGCTCAATTGCCTATACCTATGCCACACCCTATCATCCCGCTGAATTAGCTGTCTTGAATCCAAATTCCAGAGTTAATGCGATAACCGATCTGAATCAGGATGTGCTGGGTCAGCGTGAGTTGGGACAGGTGAAGGAAGTGTGGTATAAATCAACAGTCGATGGTCGCGATATCCAGGGCTGGATCATTA